>NZ_JAJUFJ010000023.1:0-7158 GCF_029266045.1 Caproiciproducens galactitolivorans
AGGCGCACCGCGTATTCAAGCTGGCTCACTTCCTTATCCGGATTGTCCGGGTCCCGGATATCCTCATCCGGCACCACCGCCGACGTGATCGGCGTCCCGAACCGGTCCAGCGCCCGCGCCAGCATCTTAAGCACCGGATCCTTTAACAGCCAGTTTTTCCGCACCGGACGCAAGATGCTGCGGCCGTAATGATTGCCGAAACGTTTGCGGTACGTATAAAGAATCGCTTTTTCCGGCGGGATATCCACTGGCGACCCGGCAAACCAGCGCCACTGCTTCAGCCCCCGGTACTGCCCCGTTTCCCGGTCAACCCGGATTAAAAGCGTCCCGGGATGATACGTCACCAGGCGCTGGAGATACAGCTTATCCCCGTCCGTCCGCCACACAATTTCCGTGCCGGAAAACCCCGCCCACAACGCCGTCAGCATTTCCTCGCACGCCGTATACAGGTTATCTTCCATTTGCTCAAAATTCTCCTGCACAAACTGCGTAATCTTCGGGTTCTCGTGGCTGTATTCGCCGATCTTCAGGAGAATGGACATCGTCAAAAACAACAGCGAGATTTCCACCGTTTCATCGCTATCAATCATCCGCTCATACTCCTCGACCGGCACCGGGTCCAGGTTGCTAATGCAGTCGTCGAACAGGAAAAATGACGTGTCCAGTTGTGAGCCAATCTGTCCCACCTGCGGTTTATATAGCGCCAAACTCTCACCTCCTTTGCCAGGAATGATTGTATTGCTCATCGAATTTATTCATCTGCGCCCAGGCAGAAAGGAGCTCCATGTCAGAATCAAAAGATTGTTGGTTAGCCGACCTCTGCGCTGCCCACGGTAAACTGTCAGCAGCTTGCCGTGCCTCAGATGATCCTCGTTTTAATCCCAATCCATCACGTTGTACACCGGCAGAAAAGCAAATCATTCAACTCCTGGCGAACATTAGTCAGAAATTAGATAAACTGACTTCCAAGAAATAACCACCGGTTTTATTCCGCCGGACAGTCATTAATCTCCCCTTCTAA
The DNA here is from genome assembly GCF_029266045.1 of Caproiciproducens galactitolivorans. NCBI lineage: Bacteria > Bacillati > Bacillota > Clostridia > Eubacteriales > Acutalibacteraceae > Caproiciproducens > Caproiciproducens galactitolivorans. The sequence continues at coordinate 1,022 of NZ_JAJUFJ010000023.1, forward strand.
CCTACGAATCGTCAGATATGCCAATATAATCCCCTTAGCAACATCCATGGTAGTTTGATTACACTGTATCGCCTGGGCGTTTTCCTGCAAAAGTGATATAACCCTTTCCGCAACATCCATATTACCATCACCTCCTTTGCCAAATACAAAAGGAGCGCCTTTCAAAAGCGCTCCCATTTGTTAACGTGTGAATGCCTCTACCAACTTCGCCGCCTCCGCCGGCGTCAGTATCTCTTGCAGAGCCGCCGCCAGTTTCTTTGCCCTGTCCGCTGAAACCAGGGCTAATTGTCCCCGCCGCAAGCCTTCCAATATGTCATACACCCAGTCGAAAAAAGCGTCGGCCTTCGGCTGCCGCGACCAGCGGCAAATTTCGTATACCCCTTTGGCGGAGTAGAGGTAAGTATCGTACTGTTTGCCGTCAGTACCTACCAGTTTGGTAGTTACTGAAAATTTATCTAACCTATTTTTGTGGCGCATATGAATTTTTGTAATCGCTGTAGCTGCATCACTATACCCCAGCGCCCGGCCAATCTGCTCCCGCGTCAGCCACAGCTCCTTCCCGTCGCCGTAAAAGTCGCACGCTAGCCCGTCAAACTCCGCCGTCCTAATTAGCGCCAGACCCTGCTGCGCCGCCTTCTTCGCCGCCTGGGCCGTCTCCGCCGCACTGGCGGGAACAACCGCTTTATCTGCGGGACAAACGCACGCCGCCAACCCCTCCAGCCAAGCATGCACTTGCCGCGCCTCCCTGGCCTGCGACCGGCGCGCCAGCTCCATCGCCCCGCGCAAACTGTACAGGCGCTCCGCATGCCGCCCGGCAAACGGCCGTTCAATCATCGCCGTCACCGCCTCGCCCGCCGCCAGGCCGCCCTTGCCCTCCAGCCGGTAAAGCTCCTGCCCCGGCCGCACGTAGCCGAGCAGCTTTCCTAGCTGCCGCCGCACCACCAACAACCGCTGACCGTCCGTATACAAGTCCACCTCTCTCCCCTGCCATACCACCTGCTTTTGCCACCTTATCCCGCTCATGCCTTCGTCCCCCTCGCCCGTACCGCCATCATCACCCGCCGACGGGCGACATCCGTCAGACTGCTATCCAGTACCAAGGCTAAGCAGCAAGTATGATGCATGACCAGATTTGCCTGAAAATCATTCAGTCCCAGCTGATTCCCTTCCAACGCATTGATCAATATCCTAAGCTCGGCATAAATCCTTTCCTTCAATTCCATAAAAAAATACCCTCCTTCGCATAATCACCCTTGCCGAAGGAAGGCTGTCAATGATATACTATCCTTGTACAGCCCACTTCGGTGGGGTGTCGGTGTAGAGAAGCTGTCGACCGCCAAGAAGACCAGCTTCTCTATTTATTTTTCCTGTTTTTTTCGAGCCATTTACTAACTTCTGTTTCTTTAAACCTTACACTGTTGCCATACTTTACATACGGCAATCCTTCCTTGCGCCAACGCCAAAGCGTTGCTAGGCTAATCTTCAGCCACGAACAAACTTCCTGTTGTGTCAAATATTCCTCTTCCACATTTCACCTCCTTTCATTACATATCATAGCATTTCATTTTACTATTGTAAATATTTGTGTCTCAAATTATTTGCGAAAAATTCATTACCAAGCAGGAAATTATAACCAACTTGCTGAATTATTTGTACAATGTTTGACATCAACACACAATAACCGCAAAGGAGATGTTGCCTTTGGAACATATACAGGATAAGAAAGCCAAAGAAAACAAGGAAGGCTGCATCGGCTGCCTCATAATGCTTGTGATCATTCTTCTGGCTGGCAATTGGCTGTTTAATTCCTGTAGTTCACCAAAACCAACCGAGACTACCCAACCAATCACACAAACACAGTCTCAATCTGACCATAAATCTACGATTTCTGCACCAAAATCCTACAATCTTGGTTTTACTAGTGACCAATTTATCCTAAAATTTAACGCTACCGCCGATAGTTTCAATTCAGATCTAAAAGCTAAAAATATTACTCTTACGGAAAAAGAGAAATATAGAGAGCTTACTTGTGAACTTACCGATAACATTATCATAAGCGGCAGCGTCAATAAAAGCGATAATACCGTGCGCAACCTTATCATGTATGGTCGCGGGGATGGAACCCCAAAATCCGGTGCTGAAATAATTGTTTGTATGGGAACGCTGATTGCAATGACAAGTCCAGAATTATCTCCCGATGAGCGCGGTAATCTCTTGAAAGAGCTAAATGTTAAGGCAGATGTTCCTGATAAGACGACAAAAGAAGCTGTCCGTGGAAATATCAAATACGGATTTGGAATTTCAAGAGATATTGGGATTCTCTTCTCTATATCCAATGTTAATGACAAATAATCTCAATCTAAAGCAGCCATTCCGGCTGCTTTTCCTTTTACCATTCAATCCCCGCCACCGCCGTCTCCCCGACCACCGCGCCCGGTTTGTCACCCGACCGGCCGCTGCCGCTTTTCGACAGGTCAATCGCCATTTCCAAGCTGTCGGGACCGTCCTTTTTCCCTTTGGGATAGTTCTTGAGCTGCGTGAGCAGCAGCGTATGTTTTTTATGCACTTTTACATAGCCATTGTTTATACTGGGCTGCATCGCCTCAATCCGGACATCCTTGGGCAGACGGCGATGAAACGGCCGTATCGGTAAATGCAGCCTTCGTTTCATGGCCCGCTTAAATGCCTCGGTTGCGAAAAACGCCTGGAATTGCACATCCTCTATGCCCACAACCTTAAACCGCAGCCCCTGGTTCATATAAAACTCGGCGGTAACAAACAGCGCTTCAATCGTGGCGTCCGGCGTTCTTCTCGCAATATCGGCCGTCAGGGTATACATCTGTCCTGTTTCCCGGTCCGTTCCCAGCACGATGATCGACGAAAAGTCCGATTTCTCCGTCTTGCCCAAACTTGGGTCCACCGTCATGACCAGCAGCATCTTCGCCAGGGGCGGCCGCCCGTCATCGTCATATTCGACCGGCTGGAAAAACTTCGCTTCGCTGGACTTCGGGTCGTTCATCAGCTCCGACCAGAAGGACTCCTCGCCATCAACCACGCGGGCCACCATGATGGAGTAATAACCGTCCGGAAAATTCGGATTTGCATTTTCCCAGAGGATTTTTGCCCCCCGCAGCATTTCCGCCCTGTTCCTGTCGAAGAAAGCGCGGGCATCCTTCTCTCTGGACGGGTTATCCAGATTGGTGAAAATGCGCTTCCATTCGTCCCAGAGGTCTTCCCGTTCCGCAAAAGAAAGAACCGCCCGGTACACCTTCACATCATAACCGGGTGTCCGCGTCAGTTCCGCCAGGAGCGAGTCGTCGTCAATAATAGTGCCGACAACAAAGAAATCCGTGTAAGCAGCCCCGGCGCGCCGCAGCGCCCGCTTATACCATTTCTTCAATTTCTTCCGTTGATCCGGTGTAGCAGCGTTTTCATCGTTTTCCAAGTCGTCAACGATGATAAGGTCAGGCCGTTTTTCCTTGTTGCGGCGGCCCCGGACCTTCATGCCTGCGCCCAGGGCTTCGACAATGACGCCGGTGGCGGTGACAATCTTGCCTTCCTGCCACACCTTGCCTTTGAGATCGCCGAAGTCCTCGCGGATGCGGTCATTGTTCTCCAGCGCGTCCTTAATGTTGGTGATAAAGGACAGCGCCTGGTCATAGCTATCTGACAAAATCAGAATGTAACGCTTTTTCTTATAGACAATCGTCCAGTTCGGAAAAATGAAGTCCCATAGCGTTGTTTTTGCGTGGCCGCGCGGTGCCACCCGCACCACACTGGAGCCGCCGCCCTTTTCCACAACGTCACGGAAATCTTCGCACCATTCCCGGTGGAACGGTGGCATTTCCGATGGAATATATTCCGGAAAGTAGGCGCGGGCAAAATATTCCGGCTCCCGTTCGGCTAAAGCCTTCCGGATACCGGCAGGGCCGAAGAGCGGAGCCTTTTGTTCGTTGATCAGCTTGACTATATCCGGATGAAGGTCGGCATACTGATGCAGCAGCACAATTTCCCAGTATTCCGGTTCCCGTGCCGTTTCTTGGCCGACCAGACGGTTTAAAATATTTGCCTGTTTGGGTTGCGGCGCATTGGCCGCCTTCTTTCTTGTCGCCATAAGGCACCCCCTATCCGGCCGTCAGTTCAGTCCGGATAGTCTCCAGTTTGGCCGCCAGCACAGCTAGTGTTTCCGGCATATCGGCCAGCACCGTCCTGAGCTCATCCATAATCCTGCCCACCGCCGCGCTTACCCCTTGGTCATACTGCAATTTGAGTTTTTCCCGCGCCACTGCGCTCCGTTCCAAGGACGCCACCAAGCGCCCGACCTTATCCAGCGGCAGCGCGTCAAATTCGTCGCCAGCGGTCGCGATTCGCGTCAAGAGCCCCTGCATCATGACTTGGTTTGCCGCTTCGGCTAGATCTGTGCCAGGCTGATCGCGCACAGCATCAATCAGAACTTTCATTTGTTCCCGCGTCTTTGTAATCCGTTCGGCCACTTGCTCAAAGGATGCATGATACCGCTGGATTGACGACTTGGAAATGCGTTCACCGGCTTCCGCTACCGCTTCCATGATATCTTCGTAAATATATCCGTCCGCCAGCATCCGGTCAATGAGCTCCCGGCATTTCAGCCGCTCCACCTTATAGTGCCTGCGGTTTTGTTTACGGCCGCCTTTTGCCATTACAAACACACTCCCGGATCGGAGAGCGTCCCTTCCAGCAAATCAATTCCCTTCGCCGTCAGATTTACCAATAGCAGTGTTGTCCCGAGCAAACTTAAGCCCGCTTCCTTGATTGTCACATAGCCCCGCTCCTCCAGGTATTTGATATATCCCTCCAGTTGCGTAGGCGATGTAGCCATACCGGCGTCCACCAGGCAAACATCCAGCACATTGGACCCCACCGGTTGCGGGTATGAAATCTTACAGACCTTGAGGATGTAGCCCCTGGCCTGTTTGTTAAGCACTGTTCCTAATGCCATGTGTTTCACCACCTTTTTATTTTTGTTCCAATAGCCGGTCAAGCTTCCGGCCGAAGTCAGCCATTGTCCGGATATAGTCCTCGCGCAGGACATACGTGCGCGGCAGGCTTGACTTCATTTCCGTGAGCTCATCCCGCAGTTTATCGGTCTCTTTTTTCCGCTCACTCATATCCCGGTCAATCTGTTCACGCGTCGCTTTCAGAAAATAGGCCACCGCTGTCAACAGCACGCTAATCACGCCCTGCACTGCCCAAAAAACCATTTGCTCCATCATTTCAACACCACCATTCTCCTCCTGGACCGTATTGCCCCTCCCGCCGTACGTTCATACGAATCGTGCGCCATCAGTTCCCGTATATCCCGTTCGCTCAATCGCTCCTTCACCGGCGTTTTTCCATTGCTGGGCGACCGGCATTGCTCCTTGGTTCTTTTCATCCTCATCATCCCTTGATAAAAAATAAAAACCGCCCTGCACGAGAGCGGTTTGCTGTTCAATTTTGTCGACACTTCGACCTATATATAGCATAGCACAATTTTGTTTTATAAACGTCTCGAAAAAGTACCGAAATAGTACCGTAAAAGTACCGTAAAAGTACCGTAAAAGTACCACGATGGGAAAATACTGGCTTCGCGGGCTCTGAAAAATCTCACAAAATGCAAAATGCTGGCTATTGCGCCAGCATTTCGATATATTCCTCATATTCAAGGTAGCCAAATATGGCCGCCGCTCTTGTCACCGTTATATCTCTGAGGCGGTAGTATGTCGTAAGAGATATAGCCAACTCTCGAATGACTGTACTTCTCGCCAAGTTTTTAAAATACTTAAGTTTCACGAATTCCTGTTCATCTTCCGAACACAGCTCTAAAAAACCATTCACAAGCTCAAATTCCTTCAATACCTTAAGCAAACTATCATCGCACGCCTTTTCCATGCCCTCAAACCGTATCGCCCATTTTGCCGCCCCGTCGCTGTGGGTACCTACCGCCCTGATACCGGTTCCATCACCAACCGTTTGCGCACCCAAAGGATAGGCTTCCCTCAATTCGGCCGCCAAATCCCTATGCCGCGCCATCAGGGCCGGGTAAGCATACAAACGTCCTTCCGTCTTGCTAAACCAGCTTTTACTGCTATCTTTAGTTGCCGTCGCCTGCATGCCAT
>NZ_JAJUFJ010000010.1:0-106636 GCF_029266045.1 Caproiciproducens galactitolivorans
AATTGAAGATTGCTCATACTCACATTTCCACGTTGCCGCGGAAGATATGAGGCAATTCGATCAAATTGTTCTTTTGTTATTTCCATATAATTATTATACTATATTTTATACTTTAATGCAATAGTGTTAACAGACTCTAGTACAAAATCGGAGATGAGCAATCTGAAACTAACGGCAGAGGAAAAACAGTTTTTTAAAAGCTGTGCAGAGGAATTATTGAATTCCGACGATGTGCAGTTGATGGATACTTTCATACAGCATGCGGATGTTTCCTGTTTAAAACACAGCATTTCCGTGGCCTACCTCAGCTTCTGGATTTGCCGTAAGCTAAATCTGCAAGTTGATTACCGAAGCATCATTCGGGGCGCGCTTCTGCATGACTTTTTTCTATATGACTGGCATAATACAAAAAATCCAATAGGGTTGCACGGCTTTAAGCATCCGCTTACCGCCCTTGCAAACGCGGAAAAACATTTCCTGCTGAATGAGTTGGAAAAAGATATTATTGTAAAGCACATGTGGCCGTTGACGGTGAAATTTCCAAAATATAAGGAAGCTTACATCGTCAGCTTTTCGGACAAATTTTGCTCCATCGCTGAAATTTTACGAATTTCTTCTGTAACCGAGTCCTATTAAAAAGAACCGCCAAGTTTTTTGGCGGCTCTTTTTTCTTACATATTATGGAAAAAACAGGCTGACGCCGTCTGAAAGACGTTGTCAGCCCTTTTCACATACGATACACTCATTTTTACCCAGGAGAGAGGAAAAGAACGCCCCTTTTTACAGAATTCGGTTATCGTATCTTCCTATAATCCACCAGCTTATTTTGTAAACATGCGATACATTGCCTCCAGGCAAATCTGCGCATGCACCATAAAGCGGTCAATGTCAATGTTTTCGTTCGTATTGTGCAGCCGGCGATCCGCTTCGTCCGGGAAGAAAGGACCGAACGCCACGGCGCGGCCTTCAAATGCACGCGCATACGTGCCGCCCCCGGTAGCGTATAGATCCGCCGGATTCCCGGTGATCTCGGCATACGAATCCTTCAAAAGGGAAATGAACGGATTGTCCTCCGGAAGGAAAAGAGGCTTAGAATGTGTTTGCCATTCGCATTTCAAGCCAAAACCTGCGGCATTTTTTGCGATCTTTGCAAATATCCCCTCTCCATCTCCGGTAACAGGATAGCGAATATCAATTCCGATCGAATCTTCGCCCTCCCCTATATTTACGAGACCAACATTGAAAGTAAGCGGACCGGATTCTTTATCCCGCTGCGAAATGCCAAGGGATTCGCCGTAAAGCTCCGTACTGATCTTTGTATTAACAAACCGAACGAGCGTACCCAGCTCCTCTGCTTTAAAAACGACGCCGAGAAGCTTCATTAAATGGGTTGCGGCATTAAATCCTTCCTGCGGTTGCATGGCATGCGACGCTTTTCCGGCGGAGGTGATTTTCGCGCCGTCCGCCGTCCGCTCCACATGGAAATCGCCGGGCGTTGTTTTCGCAGCCTCCTGCAATTTCCGGAAGACATCTTCCGTGCAGAGAATCTCCGCCGCCGCTTTGGACGGTACGGCATTGACGACCGTTCCGGCAGTAAATTTCTTTATAACGGAGCTGTCGCTTTTTGTGGAAATCGTCAGACGCATGATTCCCTTTTCGCGGTTGCAGATACCGTAATCGGAATCCGGCGTAAAGGCCATAACCGGCATCTGTTCCGATTTCAGATACATTTCCAGATCATTGCTGCTTGTTTCTTCCCCGCCGCCGAAAATGACGCGAAGACGGCGTTTTCCCTTAATATTTTCATCTTTCAGGACTTTTAAACAGTAAAGAGCGACAATTGCCGCGCCCTTGTCGTCCGCGGTGCCGCGCCCGAAATACAGGTTTCCCTTTTTTGTAAGCGTAAACGGGTCGGTGTCCCAGCCTTCCCCTTCCGGAACAATATCGAGATGCGCAACAACAGCCGCAACCTCGTCTCCTTCGCCGTATTCTGCGTGGCCGGCATACCCTCCGACATTTTTCGTTACAAAGCCCATCCGATCCGCCATATTTGCAAACGCGTCCATGACCCTTGCCACTTCCCTGCCGAACGGCATTCCCTCCTCCGGCTTTGATTGGACAGAGGGAATAGCAACCAGCTCCGCCAAATCTTTCAGTATATCCTCACGGTAATTTAATATTTTATTTCCAAAGCTCAATGTTCATCTTCCCTTCTTCATGTTAATTTATTATACCATAAATTATTCCAAAAATTAAGAGCGAACCGGAGTTCGCTCTGTAAAACTTCTGGCTGATCAGCCGATCGCGGAAGGATTTTTCTCCCGGATCATCTTCAACGCTGCTTCGTCGGCAACCACCGTTAAATCATTGTGAAGCTGAAGAATAGAAGCGGGAACTTCCGGCGTTATCGGCCCGAAAAGGGAACGGTACAAAATATCCGCTTTACTTTCCCCGTTTGCTATCAGCAATATCTTTTTTGCCTGCATAATCGCTTTAATGCCCATTGTGATCGCATAGTGAGGGACATCCTCGGGCTTTTCAAAAAAACGGGAATTCGCATCAATGGTCTTTTGTGTGAGTCTGACGCTGTGTGTGGTTTTGTCAAAATCGGAATCCGGCTCATTAAAACCGATGTGGCCGGTATGGCCGATTCCCAAAAGCTGTAAATCGATTCCGCCAAGGCTGTTGATTACATGGTCATAACGTTTGCATTCCGCTTCAATATCCTTTGCCAACCCGTTGGGAACGTTTGTGTTTTCTAATGGGATGTTTACATGTTGGAAAAAGTTCGTATTCATATAGTAGCGGTAGCTCTGCTCATGGTCGGGAGCCAAACCGCAGTATTCATCCAAATTAACCGTGTGAACTTTGGAAAAATCGATATCTCCCTTTTTGTACCATTCCGCAAGCTGGCTGTAAACACCCAGCGGCGTGGAACCGGTTGCAAGGCCCAAAACCGAATGGGGGAACAGAATCACTTGAGCAGATATGATATTCGCCGCTTTTCTGCTCATGCTTTGGTAATCCGGTGCGCTGATGATTTTCATTTCAATCTCCCTTTCCTTAAATAAAAAAATAATTTATTTTTATAAACTGTATTGAAAATCATTTCTACAACAGATTATAACACAAAATAAAAAAAAACTACAGAGCAAAATACACAAAGCTGCTCTGCAGTTTAATCTTTTATCCGGTTTTCAGCTCATCAAGGAAAGCAATGGCCTCTTCGCCCGGGACAGGCTTGCTGATGTAGTACCCCTGAATTAGGTTGCATCCGCATTCGGAAATACACTGCGCCTGCTCCTTTGTTTCCACTCCCTCGGCAATCACCTTCAGATTCAGGCGATGCGCCAGCCGGATGATCATATCAACAATGTCTCTCCTTACCCTATCGGAAACGATGTTGTCAATAAAGCTTTTATCGATTTTCACCGCATGGATCGGCAGTTCCTTTAAGTAAGAAAGCGAAGAAAAGCCGGTTCCGAAATCATCCAGATAGATGCTGATGCCGCAATCCGTGAGGATTTTCAGTTTTTTTACCACATCATCAAACGATTCAATCAAGCAGGACTCTGTAATTTCAATCGCCACGCTCTCCGGCTCCAGCTCGTAATAGCAGAAACGCTCGATTACATAATCCGTAAAATCCGCCTGCATTAACTCAATCGGCGAAGCATTAAAGGATACACAAATGCCGGGGTCACTTATGCTTTTTGCAAAAGCAAAGGCTTGGTTGATCATGAAACGCCCCAACTGCTTAATGAATCCGGTTTCCTCGGCCAGCTCGATAAACTGAAGCGGAGGAACCATTCCAAATTTCTTGCTGTTCCAGCGGGCCAAAGATTCAAAGCCGACGACGGCTTTTTTATCATAGTCGTACTGCGGCTGATAATAGCAGACCAATTCCTTATTGTAGATGGACAATTTCAGCTCTGAAAGCATTTGGAAGCGTCGCTCAATGGACATCCCATACTGGTCGTTGTAGATTTCATAGCTTCCCTTTGAGTTCTTTTTTGCCTCCTGCAGCACAAACTCCCCGCGGTTAATGATATCGTCAAACTTATTTTCCTTGACAACCTCGCTGTAATTAAAGAGGACAGCGCCAATGCTGCAGGTTAACTGGATAACATTTTTCCGAACCAGAAAAGGCTTTTTAAAGAGTTCGACGATCTTTTTCGCGAAATCCTCCAACTGGGCGTTTGTACTGATATTCGAGATAAACAAGGCATATTCATCGCCGCCGATTCTTCCGATAATGTTATTCTTCCCGGTAAGCATCGCCAAGCGTGAAGCGGCGGCAGCAAGGAATTCGTCCCCCACATCATTCCCAAACGTATTGTTTACGGAACGGAAATTATCCACATCAAGAAAAAAAGCTCCGCCTGTTTTGCACTTGGTGCACTCAAACCATTCCCTTATATTTTTTTTCACCCCTTTTCGGTTCGGCAGATCGGTTAACGCATCACTATAAATAAAATGATTGATTTCTTCTTCCTGGTGCAGCTTTGCTTCATAAGTATTCTTTTTAAATTTTAAAAAACTAATTGCACAAGCAATACATATCAAAATTAAAAAAGCGACGAGTATTTCACTCATGAACAGGACTTTACCCGCCTGCGACTGAAACGTATTCTCTTCCGCTGTGACAGCAAGAATCCAGCCGTCGGTACCCTGAATCGCACTATACCCCATCAAATTAGCCGTACCATCCACAGTTAACAGGCCGTTTCCAGGCCGATCCTGCTGGAAATCCCTCTGAATCCTTTCCAGTTCTTTCGGATTCGATTGTTTTCTGAAATATTGAAAAAAATTTTGGAAACTGTCTTCGCCGGCACTTCTGGAAATCACGGAACCGTCCGAGGATAAAAGAAAAAAGGAACGATCCGGCCCGGTGGCAATGCCGTCCAGTATTCCAAGATTTCCGTTATCAGCCGTTGCGGCGATAACCCCGTAAACGGCATGAGACCGGATAACCGGAACGGCATACGTAATCACCTTACGGTCAACATCAAAAAGATCGGTCTGGCCGAAGGAAACATTCGCATTTCCTTTCATGGCCTGCTGAAAATATTTTTGTTTGTCCAATCTTACGATTTTTCCATCATTGGTAACCACCCGGCCGGTTTTATCCGCAAAATAAATCCTTGTAAAATTTCTTCGTTCTGCTCCTTTGGAAAGCGCGCGGATTTGCTCTAAGGTATCATTCGATTTTAAAAACTCCTCCTGATCGGAAAGAGTTCTCAGAAAATCCAAATTTTCCGTAATCGATACATGTACCGCGTTTGCCCCTTGCGCGGAAATTTCCTGAATCATCGACAGGGCATCGGATGTGAGAAGGCTTTGAACTTTGTAAACAAGCCCTGCGCCTGACAAAAGCAGCAATAGAATAAGTATAGTGACTGCAACCATCATTTTATTTTTTTTTGACATGCAATCACCCACTTCTATTTATAATCAATTCTTTCGACTATTTACATCCATAATTATTTATCAAATATCGTATTATAAATATTATCGGCCTGCCGCCTTAAAATTTAAGCAAAAATGCATAAATTCATCCACCCTGCAAACAATTCGATTAGAAAACCAAACGGGGTGATATAGGATGAAAAAAAATGCATTGCTTTTTTTTACGGGAGGAACGATTTATCCCGCATTGGAAATCCTTTGCAGAGGCAAAACGGATATCTCTATGGCCGCTGCCGGAGGAATCTGCCTGTGCTTAATCAACCGCGTATGCAACCATGACATGAAAGCGAAACCTATGTCGGTAAAATGTTTTGTAGGCTCAGCGATTATCACAGCGGTAGAATTCGTCATCGGTATGATTGTAAACGTCGCATTAAAAATGGACGTGTGGGATTATTCCTCCATGCCTCTCAATATAATGGGACAAATCTGCGTTCCTTTCTCCATGCTTTGGTGCCTTCTTACCATTCCGGCAATGGGAATCTGCGCATTATGCGAAAAGCACATAGCAGAGTAAGACCCGTAAAAATCCGCCCCTCAATCACTTGGGGCGGATTTCCTATATAGCAATATACTCCAATGCGATTGAAACGGTTCCGTATAAAATTTGAAAAATATTTTCTCAAGCAGCCTTATTTTGCAAAACATCCTTTTTTTCGATTTTCTTCGCTATTGAAAAAATACTGGGCATCCACTATAATTTAATCGTGGTAGATGATTGTATAATCGATCGTTTAAATAGAAAGGAAGTGTTGTAAATGCAAAAGATATTGGTAAGCCTTGACTCTGTGAAAAGAAAGTTATCGGAAATTGAAAAAGATAATATGGAGTATATTGAGTTTAACATTGTTCCAAGGCAAGTAGACAATACGTACATACATCCTGCCTTTCTGCATTTCGATGGTTTGTCTAAAAACGGATTTCGAAAGGATTATGAAAGTATAGATGCTCTTCCCCTGCACACAGTCGGTTCGTGTAAGTATAAGCCGGTTTTGATCCCTTTGCCCTTTTAGCTTCTGTCCACTTACAATCAGCTGCCATCATAAAGAAGTCACAAAACAGCGTTGAGTGGGTTTTTAAAACCCTCTCAACCTTTTTTATGTTCAAAACGGTGGACATACACCTGTAAATTCAGGCGAAGACAAAAAATAAAGGAAGCCACATGAACAACTGATTTTCTCAGTATCCATGCGGCTTTTTTGTTTGGTGCGCGAGATGGGACTTGAACCCATACGTCATGCAACACACGCCCCTCAAACGTGCCTGTCTGCCAATTCCAGCACTCGCGCGACTCAGCAAGGAGTATTATATCATCATCCATATGATCATGTCAACCCTATTTTATAATTTTTTAAAAAGTTTGTCGATCAGACAGCAAAACGCATCATACGTGAGAATACTGTTCAATACGTCCGGCATGGAATTGGGTGCCAGATGTTCGGGCAAGTTCAGCTCTTTGAGCAAAACGGCTCTCCTCTGCGCACTATTTTCCCCGCCGGAAAGTCCCGCAAGATAAAGATCTATCTTTGTAATTTTACGTCCCGCCGGTTTTTCATCCGAATCGCAGGTGACCCCGGCGCGCCGCAAAGCGTCGACAAGCACTTGGGCGGGTACGCCCTCTACCCCGAGCTTTCCCTCCTGGGAGGGCTTTTCCTTCCGCTTTTCCTTGCCAAGGATATCGGGAATATAAGCATGCTTGATCTTCTCCGGGCTGACTGCTCCGGAAAGGTAATTGCGAATTAGAAAACCTGCGGAGTCGCTGTCGGTCAAAACCAAAAGGCCGCGCGCATCCGCAAGACGGCGGATCATATCAAGCTGTTTTTTATTTTTAAAAATCTGAAAGCCGTTCGTTTCAATAATCAGGCCGTCGATAATCGACGACAGCTTGATTTTATCATACTTTCCCTCAACAATAACCGCTTCCTTGATTTTAATCAACCCACCCGCTCCTTTTCTGCGATTAACAATAACTCCGCAATCAGTTTTTCCATAACGATCCGCCGGTCGCCGCGCGCGCTTTTCAACGCGGTATCGGCGTTCAGAAGCGCCTGCAGGCTCTGCCGAAGTATGGAGGTCGTCAGCCGCGCGGCATCGCGTTCCGCATTGGTAAGCCGGAATTCCTTGCGGGCGTAATCGAAATGCTTTGCTGGTTCTGTTACGCCAAAGCCCCCTTGAACGGACATCCGGACACGGTACATATCGACATATGCGGAGGATAGGACCGCTAGAACGGACACCGGCTCCTCATTCTGCTGAAACAAAAGATCCAGCACCTTATAGGCCCTGTCGTAATCGGCCGAAACAATCGCTTTTGATAAATCATAGACCCTCGCTTCCAGGTTTTTTACGACGATCCGATCAATTGTCTGAGTGGTTATTTCCCCTTCCTGCACGTAGGCGCACAGCTTGTCCAGCTCGTTAAAAAGCGTCTGCATAGAATTTCCGCAGGAGCGGATGATCCGCCCTGCATTCTGCCGCGAGAGTTCACAGCCGCGTTTTGCAGCAGCGGAACACAACGCCTTTTCAAGCTCCGGCGTGGAACACCTGCCAATATGAACCGTAACGCCCACTTCATTTGCCAGCGTGATAAACTTCTTCCATTTTTTATTGGTCTTATAATCGATTTCAATAGAAGGCAGAAAAAAGACTAGTACCGTGGAATCCGGTATGCTTTTCACCAGTTCTTCCAGCTTTGCGCTTTCCTGCGCCCGCAGGCCTTCCACGTTCAAGTCGGACACGGCAACGCATTTACGTTCCGCCATGAACGGGAGAGCCTCCACAGCGGAAGCGATTTCATCGATGGAAGCGGTATCGCCGAACCGCTGAAGGTTAAAATCCGGAAAAGCGGTTCCGCCTGCCTTGGCTATTAATTTCTTCGCATAAAGGGCAAGCAGATATTTCTCTTGGCCATGCAAAAAATACAACCTGGAAAAATTGGACTTTTCTATTTGTTTTTTCAGTTCTGCTTCGGTGATTTCCGGCAAGTTACTCCCTCCTCAGTTTAACGGTTCGATTTTCCTGTATTTCAAAAACAATATTTCCCGCACCGCCGGTAATTACGGTATTTTTACCGTTCAGACTTTTACCCGCTTTGGACAGGTCTTCCTGATCCATAGAAAGCACACAGCAAACCGGATTCAATAGCTCCATTTGCAGCAGCATGGAATTTGTAACCACAACATCAGCATCAAGCCATTGTGGCGGCAGTTCGGAAAGGTTGTCCTCCGGACAAATAAGGACGGACACCCCGCCTGTCGAAATACGCGCCGTACAGGCTTTTCCGCTCCATTGTGCGTCCACTTCTGTATTGTCCCACAAATGCAAGCGGGCGGTCAAGTGAAATGTGGAAACTTCCGCGGCATTCGGCAATTCTTTTTGCAAAAAGCCGTCAATCAGCCCATCACTTTGGATCAGCACCCTGCGCGGGAAAAATGCTCGGATCAGCTCCGCCGCGTTTTTCGATTCCTCGTCCGACAGCGTTAGCGGCTGAAGGCAGTCCAGCCGGGTAACCCCTTCGCTTTGCAAATAGCTTTTGATCGGGCCGGAAGAAAATCCGCCGCAGCCGAAAACCGCCGCATGCCCGTTGCGTGTTAAGACAACCGATTCCGTACTGCCAACATCCAGCACCGCAAGGCGTGTCACATCGCGAAGGAAAACCTGATGGGACAAAACCCCGGTGAAAAGCAGAATTGCCGAAAGCAGGGCGACATTGCGGTAAAGGCGCCTGCTTTGTTTCATCAGCATAGCGGACGCAAGAAGCAGGATGGTCCCAGCAAGCCAAAGCAGGATAAAGCCCCCGGACGCGGAAACGCTCGCAAACGGAAGCTGTGCAAGCCAATATGCGCAGGAAAGCATGAATTTTGCCAAAAGCCCCGCCGCCAGCGCAAACGGCATTGCCAGAAACGACTTAGGGCTGAGCAAATTCATAACGGCAGCGATGGCGGAAAAATTCATCATCAATGTGGAAGGAACCAGTTCCAGTAAATTTGCGGCAGGCGCTGCGAGGGAAACTCTTCCGAAGGCAAAAATGATAATCGGGAGAGTGAACAGCACCGCCCATACGGTAGTGGCAAGAATCCCGTTGACCCCTCGGACCAGCGGTGAAATTTTCGGGATACGGTCAAGCTTTACATTCAGAAAAGCTGCTGTTTTCCCGGAGTATAAAACAAGCCCAAGTGTAGCGGCAAAGGAGAGCAGAAGCCCCACATCCGCAGCCGCATACGGATTTCCAAGACTAATCAGCAAAACCGCGATTCCCAGGGAATTCAGCGAATCCGGGCGGCGGGAAACCACCATCCCCCCCAGATAGAGAATGCACATAATCCCGCTGCGGGTAACGGAAGGGACAAAACAGGTAACCGCCATAAAACAGACGACCCCCGCGCAGGCGATTACAGAGGCAACCCGCTTCGGAACTTTCAAGAACAGCAAAAGCATCAAAATAAGCTGTGCCATTGTCGTCATATGCAAGCCCGAAACAGACAGGATATGGGAAATTCCAATGGTTCGGAAATCATCGGTAACCTGCTGGGGCAATCCGGCCGTATCGCCGAACAAAACGCCGTTTATAAGTCCGGCTTCATCCGGCGGTAGGATGGAGCGAACCGATTTCAGAAGTGCCGACCGCAGCCGGAGGGCATAATAATACGGCGGTTTTCGCGTAGGCGGGCTTACCTTCACCCCTTCGTATTCATACAGGAAAGCAAACAGGGGGATTCCCTTTGAAGCATAGTAGGAACGGGAGGAATAGCCTTCCCCGCCATTCGGCAGAAACAAATGCACCTTCCCCTCTACATTCGAGTAGGGTTCCACATTCAACGCATTGTGCGCGGAAAGCCGGATTTTAAACGGGTGTTCCACTTTCTTTCCGGAAATGCTGTTTACTTCCGTCACATAATAAAAACGTCCGTACGCTTTTGCCGGCAGCTCGCAAACGGTTCCCTCAACGACCACGTCTTTTCCAGCAAGCGCCTGCACCGGTTCCATAACGGTTTTATGGAAGCCGTAAAAGCTTCCGAACGCAACCGATATGGTCAGAAACGCGATGGGAAAGATACCCGTTGCGCGCAGTTTCGGCTCAAACATTGCCACGATGAAACCCAGAATTGCAACGCACGCCAGAAGTATCGATCTGTTCGCGCCAAAATAGACGGCGGCCGCCAGCGTCAGCAGATAACAAAAACCCACCAACACAAGCGGCCGCTTCATATACATTCCTCCGAATTTGAAATAGTCCGTTTCCGTCTCCAAAAGCAACCATTCCGATCAGGAGCTTTGCCGTCAAGATTCCAAACAGCAGACGGCATGCAAAGATTACTTCTTGTCTTTAAAGAAGAGAGGCAGGGGTTCCAGATAAATAATATCGTCCCTGTCCTTCGCGTCGCCCTCGGCCAGTACACAGGCGCGGCCTACAATCTTACCGCCGAACTGCCGGACGAGGTCTTCCATGGCGGCAAGGGATTCCCCCGTGCTGATTACGTCGTCCACAATCAGCACACGTTTGCCGTTCAAGCCTTTATAGTCATCCTCGGCAAGATACAGCTTCTGCACATGGTCGGTTGTGATCGATTTCACCTCAACATGAATCGGATTGCGCATATACGCCTTAACGCTCTTGCGCGCTACGATATAGCGCCGACAGCCCTGGCGCGCCATTTCATAACAAAGCGGGATTCCTTTTGTTTCTGCGGTAACCACCACATCATGCTCGGGGCATTTTGCAAGGAGCGCCGCGGCAGCCTTCTCAGTAATCTCTACATCGCCGAGCATAACAAAGCCCGCGATGTCAAGCGTGTCGCTGATCGGACAGATCGGAAGGCTCCGTTCACAGCCCGCAATCGTCATCTTATAATATTCACCCATTGTTTATCGACCTTTCAGAAATAAAATCATCGAAGAATCAGCCCGGAGGCCACTTCATCGAGCGACCGCCCAGCAGGTGGAAATGCAGATGAGGAACACTCTGGCCGCCGTCTTTTCCAACATTGCTGACTACACGGAATCCGTCCGTCAGGTTCTTTTCCTTCGCCAGCTTTGCCGCGACTTCAAAGATACGGGCGACAACCGCGCTGTTCTGCGGGGTTATTTCTTCCACAGACCGGATATGCTCCTTTGGGATAATCAATATATGCACCGGAGCCTGTGGGTCAAGATCGTAGAACGCAAGCACTTTGTCGTCTTCGTACGCTTTATTGCTCGGTATTTCCCCATTCGCTATTTTGCAAAATACGCAGTCCATATGATACCTCCTTTTGTAACAATACAACAAAAACCATTATAGTCTTAATGAATCATATTGGCAACTATTTTTTCTGCCTGGGCAAGCGCTTCGTCCAATTTTGCAAGATCCTTTGCGCCAGCCATCGCGCTGTCGGGCCTTCCGCCGCCGTTTCCACCCGCAAGCTGTGCCACCTGCCGCACAATCTGCCCGGCGTTCGCGCCCTTTGCCAGCGCTTCTTTTGCAACGCAGGCGGCGATATTCGCCTTTCCGTCGTGCGTTCCCGCCAGTACGGCTACCATATTGGGTGAAAAGTCACGCGCTTTGTCGCACATCGCGCGCAGGGCGTCTGGCTGTGCACCGGGAATGACCGCCGTAACCAGCTTC
Source organism: Caproiciproducens galactitolivorans (assembly GCF_029266045.1). Taxonomy (NCBI): domain Bacteria; kingdom Bacillati; phylum Bacillota; class Clostridia; order Eubacteriales; family Acutalibacteraceae; genus Caproiciproducens; species Caproiciproducens galactitolivorans. The sequence goes on from NZ_JAJUFJ010000010.1 coordinate 12,074, forward strand.
ACGCCGTTTACGTCCTTTGCGCCCGCCAGCAGGCTGTCCATCCGGATTGCGGCCAGCTTCGCGTTCAGGGCTTCGATCGTTTTATCCTTTTCCTTCAGCTCGGCGGTAAGCTGGCCTGCCCTCTGCACAAGTTCAGAGGGATTGTTCAATTTCAGCGCCGCCGCTGCTTCATGAATCTCCTGTAAGGTTGAATTCAGAAGCGAAAGCACGCCCGTTCCCGTAACACCCTCAATACGGCGTACGCCGGCCGCAACGGAGCTTTCCGATACAATCTTGAACAGGCCGATTTTCGCGGTATTATCGATATGCGTGCCTCCGCAGAATTCCTTCGAAAAATCGCCGGCGGAAACTACGCGGACAATCTTTCCGTATTTTTCTCCGAACAGCGCCATCGCGCCTAATTTTTTCGCCTCTTCAATCTCCATTTCGCGGCATTCCACGGGTATGCCGCTTAAAATCGCCTGATTGACAAGCGCTTCCACTTTCAGCAATTCTTCTTTTGTCAAAGCGGAAAAATGGGTAAAGTCAAAACGGACATGCTTCTCATTGACAAGCTGGCCGGCCTGTTCCACATGGTCTCCCAGAGCCTTGCGCAGGGACGCCTGAAGCAGGTGCGCGGCCGTATGGTTCCGCATAATTGCAAGGCGCTTTTCCTTATTTACGGATACTTTAACTTCTTCCCCAACGCGGACTTCCCCTGCAGACACCACCGCGTGATGGAGATAATTTTTCGCATGGTTTTTGGTTGTGTCCTTTATTTCCAGAATCGCGTTGCCGGACTCGATCGTGCCGGTATCGCCGATCTGCCCGCCGCTTTCCGCGTAGAACGTTGTTTTATCGAGCACCAGCACAATTTCATCGCCGGCCGTCGCGGATTCCACGCGTTCACCATCGCGGACAATGGCAGTCACCTTTGCTGTTGTTTCAAACTGGCCGTACCCAAGGAATTCTGTTTCCGGAACACCTTCCAGAATGTCGTTTTCGCCCTCCCATGCATCCGCACCGGCGTTCTTTCTTGCCGCGCGGGCGCGTTCGCGCTGTTCTAGCATCAGGCGCTTAAATTCTTCCTCGTCAACCGTCATACCGCGCTCCGCGACGATCTCTTTCGTCAGGTCGATCGGGAAGCCGTAGGTATCGCTCAGGCGAAATGCGTCCGCACCGGAAAACACCTTGGACTTGGCGTTTTCAATATATGTGTTTAAGAGCTGAAGGCCCTGGTCAATGGTTTTCGCAAAGCTTTCCTCTTCCACGTTGATAAGCTTTAAGATCATCGCGCGTTTTTCATCCAGCTCCGGATACGCGTTCTTATTCTCATCAATGACGGTATTCGCAACCTCGGAAAGGAAGGTGCGGCGAATTCCGAGCAGACGCCCATGGCGCGCGGCGCGGCGCAGCAGGCGGCGCAGGACGTAGCCCCTGCCCTCGTTTGAAGGCATAACGCCGTCGCCAATCATGAACGTGGTGCTGCGGATATGGTCGGTGATGACGCGCAGGGAAATATCCTTTTTCGGGTCGTCACCGTATTTTACATCCGCAATCCGGCAGATATGCTTCATAATATTCTGGACGGTATCGACAAGGAACAGATTGTCCACATTCTGCATAATGCAGGCCAGGCGCTCCAAGCCCATGCCGGTGTCGATATTCGGGTGCTCCATCGGCGGGTAATTTCCCTTGCCGTCGCTGTTAAACTGGGAGAACACAACGTTCCAGAACTCAACAAAGCGGTCGCAGTCGCAGCCGACGCCGCAGGTTGGGGAACCGCAGCCGTACTGTTCGCCGCGGTCAAAATAGATTTCCGAACAGGGGCCGCAGGGGCCGGAGCCATGCTCCCAGAAGTTGTCCTCTTTCCCCATACGGACAATGTGGGAGGGGGCAACGCCGACTTCCTTTGTCCAGATTTCGTACGCTTCGTCGTCATCGGTATAAATGGTGACCCAAAGGCGGTCAACGGGCATTTCCAGAACCTTCGTGCAGAATTCCCACGCCCACGCGGTCGCCTCATGCTTAAAATAATCGCCGAATGAAAAATTGCCGAGCATTTCAAAGAACGTGCCGTGGCGCGCGGTAATGCCTACGCGCTCAATATCCGGCGTACGGATGCATTTTTGGCAGGTAGTCACCCTTTTGCGGGGCGGAGTCACCTCTCCGGTAAAATATTTTTTCATCGGTGCCATGCCGGAATTGATCAGCAAAAGGCTGTTGTCGTCCTTCGGCACCAAAGAAAAGCTTGGCAGGCGCAGATGCCCCTTCGATTCGAAGAAAGACAGATATTTTTCACGCAGTTCGTTCAAACCAGTCCATTTCATTGCAATAACTCCATTCCGCCTCTCAGGCCAAAATAATAGATATCTTTGTTCGGTGCGCCGCAAAAAAAATAGACTTCACCATCCACAATGGGACGGAGAAATCCGTGGTACCACCCAAATTGCGCTGCCGCGCCGCTTGAATCCCTTAACGCGGGGAACGCCGCGGCTCGTCGCCGCAGGGCTGGGGTTGGCTCCAGCGCCGGGGAATGCAGGAATCTTTCAGCCAGGGACCCCCTCTCTTTCGCAGTAACCGACACATTCGTACCCTTTAACGCCATTACATTCCGGCTGCCGTCTTAAAAACAACCCAAAATGCACATTGAATTTCATTTTGATTATAAACTGTATTCTTTCTCTTGTCAATGAAATTTGGCAGATAGCGACTTATTTTTCAGCAAGTTCGTCGGCAATCTGTTTAAATACAGGGCCGCAGGTTGCGCCGCCGCCAGTGCCGCTTTCTGCGAAAACGGTAATCACGTATTTCGGGTTGTCATAAGGATAAAATCCCGCGTACCAGGATTCCACCGCCTCCACATTTTTTACGTATTTCCCGGTCTGTGCGGTAGAAGTCTTCGCACCCGCCCCCCCTTTTTCCGGCTTGCCTTTTTTACTGGTTCCTGTTTCAACGGATTCCTTCATAAAATCGCGGAGCAATTCCACGGTTCTGTCGGAAAGAATCGGCGCACTTTTCTGTTCCGAGGCTTTCGACGTATATTTCAGATTTTCGTCCACAAAGCCCTCATACACGCTCGGCGGCGTAAACTTCCCGCCGCTCGCAATGGTATTGATCATCGCGGTAATCTGCATGGGCGTTGCGGTAAGATCGCCCTGTCCGAAGGAAAAATTCGCAAGGGCGCGCGGGATGTTCAGGCTTTCCAGCGTCGGCAGATTCCCTTCGGAAGAAGCTATTCCCGGCGCGATTTCGAACGCGTGCCCAAAACCCAGGTTCTGTGCCATCAAAAGGAACTGCGCCTGCGGCACCTTTTGCATAATATTGATAAAGTAGGTATTACAGGACTGCGCCATCGCCTCCTTCATGGTTTCGGCGCCATGGCTTTCCCCGTTAAAGCAATGACACAAATCGCCATACACATTGATCGAGCCGGTGCAGGTGTAGGGCGTATCCGGCGATATGCCGTACTCCAGCGCGGCCGCGGCGGAAACGAGCTTAAAAACAGAACCGACGTTGTAAGCGGAAAGGCAGCGGTTCATAAGCGGGGAATCCTTGGATTTCAGCGCTTCCGCAAGATGGCTCGGCGAAAAAGCCGGAAGGCTCACCATGGCGCGGATTTTACAGGACGGTACCTCCGCAATGACAACCGCTCCCTTGGTAAGGTACTTTTCAGCCGCTTTCTCCGCTATGTCCTGGATATTCCTATCAAGCGTCAAGACGACCCCTCTGTTTTCCAGATAGGAAGTATCGTTAATTTTTTTGTTTTCCCCCTGCAGCACCCGATTCAGGGCGTCCACCCGATAGGTAACGGATATTTCCCCCTGATTTTTTGTAAGCTGCTCGTTAAATGCCTTTTCGATCCCCGTTGCGCCGGCTCCGGTACCGTCCAGGTAACCGATAATATGCACGGCCGGCTGCTTTTCATGGTATCGGCTATTAACGCGAAACACATCGATTCCGGGCGCGGTAATGTTTTTCAGAAGCTTCAGCGCAAACGGTTTGCCCGCAGTCAGGGACGGATACACTTCCTGCATTTCCTTGGCGGACAGCGTTTTGCTGAGCGCCGCGGCACCTTCCACGCTTGGCGAAACCGCGGCCACATACTCGCTTCCCGACCTTGTGAAAGGTACTTTATGGCAGTCATAAATCGTACCTCTCGTTTTTGCGAGGACCAGTTTGTAGCTGCTCTGGTTGTCGGCGGTCGCCGCCAGCCGCGAGCCGCTGGAGATCGAAAAGATGTTCAATATACTCAGAAACATACACATCATCATAGCAGCGAAAAAAACTGCCGTTCTTTTTTCCATAAAAAAGCCCCCATATTGGGTAGGATTCCCAATATGGAGGATTTTTATGCAATTATACGCGCTTTTTACGCAGGATCGCGCCCTTTGCGATCGGATGATCCGTTTTGAAATATACGGTCATCATCGCGTGCGGGGCGGATCCGATCGGGTTCCAGTATTCGTCAAACAGTTCATCCAGCGTAAGAAGATAGGGTTTCTTCCCTTTTTCCAGAATGTCGGCGGTATCCCCTTTGAAGAACCGGTTCCGCTGGGACAGCGTCGCAACGCCGTCTTCGTATTTCTCACATACCGCGATGACGTCATACTCCCGCACATAGCCGCCGTTTTCATAAACCTGGCCCGGTTCGTGCCCAAAATAGAAGCCGGTGCTGTATTCGCGGTGGCTGATTTTATTCAGTTCTTCCGCAATCCACGGAGAGAGTTTTTGCTTCGGATTGCGGTAATATTCGTCAATGGCATTCCGGTATGCGTTCGTGACGACCGACACATAGTAGGCGGATTTTGCCCTGCCTTCAATTTTCAAGCTGGTTACGCCGGCCTGAATCATCTCCGGAATATGCTCAATCATGCACATATCCTTCGAATTCAGAATATAGGTGCCGTTCTTGTCTTCAAAAACCGGCATATATTGCCCGGGCCGCTTGGATTCCACCAGCGCATACTCCCAGCGGCAGGGCTGTGCGCAGTCCCCGCGGTTCGCGTCGCGCCCGGTCAGATAGCTGGACAAAAGACAGCGCCCGGAAAAGGAAACGCACATTGCGCCGTGGACAAACGCCTCGATTTCCAGCTGCTTCGGCGTTTTCGCACGGATTTCCGCGATCTCTTCCAAATTCAGCTCCCGCGCAAGGACAACCCGCGAAGCGCCCAGATTGTACAGCTCGTTCGCGCTGGCGTAATTCGCAACTCCCGTCTGCGTGGACATATGAACCACCACATCCGGCGCATAGGTTTTTGCCATTGCCAGCACGCCGAAATCCGCAATAATCAGCGCGTCCACCCCGACGGACTGCGCAAAGCGCAGAAAGTCCGGGAGGCGGGCAAGTTCTTCGTTATGGGGTACGGTATTGCAGGTAAGATATACCTTAACGTTCTTCTCATGCGCTAAGTGAACAGCCTTCTGCAGCTCTTCCCGGTTGAAATTGGAGGGGGCGGTGCGCATACCGAACCCCTGTCCGGCAAGATAAACCGCGTCCGCTCCAAATTCCAAGGCCGCGCCCAGCCGTTCCGTATCGCCGGCCGGCGACAGCAGCTCAACGCGATTGCTTTCTTCTTTCAAATTTCCCCCTCCAATTATTTCAATCCTGCTTTCCTTAAATTCGCCTCATGCTTCGCATTCGTTGTGGCGTAATACGCCTTGCCGTTCTTATCGTGGCAGAAATAGAGGTAGTTGGTATTGGCCGGATTCAGTGCTGCGTCAATCGCATCCATTCCCGGATTGCAGATCGGACCCGGCGGCAGTCCCTTTATGGTATAGGTATCGTAACGGCTCTTATAAGTGGAACGCAGATCGGACGGAACCGCATCCTTTGTACGGTAAGGATAATAGGTAGTTGGGTCGGAACGCAGGCGCTGAAGGTCGCCCTCTTTCTTCGCAAGCCGGTTGTGGAAAACCGAAGATACCTTGTACATATCCTCTTTATCCGCCGCCTCGGCCTGAATCATGGAAGCCAGCGTCACTACCTGATCGAGCGACATATTTTGCGCCGCCGCCTTATCCTGAATTTGCTTGGTCAGTTTTTTGCTACAGTTATTCAGGAGCTTTTTCACCACATTCTTCGGGTCTTCTTCCCTATAAAAATCATAGGTGTCCGGGAACAGGTAGCCCTCCAGCTTGTAATACCGTTCTTTTCCGTTTCTGATCGCCTGAATGATTTCATAGCCGCTGTCAAACTGATCGGAATTGGCAATGGCAAGAAACTCCTTTGCGCTGCAAACATTCTGCTTTTCCAGCAGTCCCGCCATTTCGAGGACATTCATACCTTCTTTAATGGTGACTTTAATTGTGTCGATGCGGTTCAGATTAGACTGCAGCGCCGTAATAATCGCCTGATAATCCAAATTCGTGTCAATTTTATAACTGCCGTTGCGATAGCTTCCATCCGCTTTGGTCAGCTTGGAATACAGCATGAAGAAATTCGCATCCCGGATCACTCCGGCATTCTTTAAAATACCGGCAACCTGCTCGGAAGTTGCTTTCTTGGGAATTTCGACGGTTACGCTTACCTTCTCCTTTCCGATTGCCAGCATGTCGTTAATTCCGGTAATCATATACTGCGCAAGCAGCACGGAGGTGAAAAGTACCATAATAACCCAGAAAAAGCGGAAGAAATTCTTATTCTTCCTTCCCTTTTCCAAATTGCGAACCTGGTGCGCATGTTCGGCGCGGATCGCGGCTTCACTTTGCGAAAGCTTTGCCCGGTGCGCCGCCCGGGGATCGCTGTAACTATGCAGCACATCGCGATTCCGAGAGTCCGCCCTTCTGCCCACAGGTGCGGAAGGATAATCTTCTCCCGGCGTTGCGTAAAAGTCCTCGTCCTTTATATTCAGTTTAAAATTCTGTACCCTTTTCTGATGGTAACCGTTGGGATCCCTCTCATCACTCATGGATACAACCTCCTACAAATGCATTTCAGCCGCCTGCCCTTTGATTTACCATCCTCCGAATATACTTCTCCGTAATTAATATATCCACGGGTTTGTCATAATAGCCGTGGGGCAAATTCCACTGCACGCAGCCGGAATAGCAGATACCGACCGTTGTTCCGCCAAACCCGGCAAGGAAACGGTCGTAATAGCCCTTTCCGTATCCAAGGCGATACCCCTGAGAGTCAAAGCTGAGACCCGGTACGATACAAAGCCCCTTTGAAAAATTCGTCACTTTTCGACATTTGGAGGGAGACGGTTCCAAAACGCCGAAGCTGCCTTTTTCCAGATCATCAAGGGAAGTTATATAGAAAAATTCCATATCATATGTATCCGGAACGCACCTTGGCGCCGCAACCCTTTTCCCGCTGGCAAGCGCGGTCTTGATCAACGCGATTGTATCAACCTCGATCGGCTTGCTGACATAAGTAAACACGGTCTCCGCGCCCGTATACTCCCGTAGCGCAAGAAGCCGGTTTTGGATTTTGGAATCCATCCCGGCTTTCTGGTCTTCGCCCAGCCTGCTGCGAAACTTCCGGTAACGCGCGCGCAGACTTATTTTTATTTCTTTGATGTTCTTTATATACATTGCATCGACTTCCTAAGAGACTTTGATTTTTCAGAGCCCAACAGCTCCCCGACGATAGCCAGGGCAAACTCCACCGCTACGCCCGCGCCCCGCGCTGTAATGATTTTTCCGCTGACACAAACCGGATCCATGGAAACAGTTTGCGCGTCCAGCTCCGTTTCGTACCCCGGGAAACAGCACGCGGCATGCCCCTTCAACAGACCCATATGCCCAAGGATAGAAGGCGCCGCGCAGATCGCCGCAATATATTTCTTATGTTCTTCGCAATGCCGTAACACTTCCCGGACAACCTTTGATTTTTCCAGATTCGGTGTACCCGGAACGCCACCCGGTAAAATCACCATATCCAGGCCGTCGAAAGAAACATCCTTTTCTTCCACATCGACGGTCACTTCGATTTTATGCGAACCGGTGATTCTTTTCCCGCCTACGCCGACAGTAACCACATCCAAGCTTGCGCGGCGCAATACATCAACGGTTGCCAACGCCTCGATTTCTTCAAATCCATTTGCAAGAAAAAGATAAATCATAACAGAACCCTCCCAAAGATTAATCAAGCGGAAGTCCAAGGTAGGGCATGTCCGTATCCGCCCCAATCTGACGAACCGTTGTGCCCCCGATTGGCTTAATCATGCCAAAATCCGTAACGCTTCCCTTCTGCCCCAGCGGACTGAATGCCGGAAGGCGAAGGATATATTTCTGCGCCGGCATCTCATGAAGAATGCAGGCGGCCAAATTACGCATTGTCTTCCCGCTTGCCATCAGCTCCAAAATCAAGCAGGAACCGTCCTCCATTCGGCGGCAAAAAGCGTAGGCTGCTTCTTTCCCGGTTCGGGCGCAAATCATCCGGTCACCGTAAACCCTTCCCATTCCCTGCGCGAAAGCAAAGGCTTCGTCGCTCCATAAAACATTTCCGGCCCGCGAAAGCAGGGTTTTATTCCGAAGCAGATTTAATTCTTTAAAATCAAAAATATTCTTTGACGGGCTGGCAGAACCGGCAAGCTTTCGCATGGTTTCCTGTAACACAGTATAATGGCTGACTTTAAAAAAGGAAGTATAGTCGGACTTTTCATACAAGCGGTAAAGATCCGGCGTTGCCGGCAGCACGGACGAATACTGATCCCCCCGCTTTACGCCGACCAGCGCGGCGGCAGCCAAAAGAGCCGCCATATAGCCGCGGCCGCGGTAGGCGGGAAGTGTGGCCGCCGCATAGATATAATGCGCCTGAACCGGCTTTCCATCCGTAGTAATTTGAATGGGAAGCATGTAAAGTGCGGACGCGATCCCCTTGGTTGTAAGATAAACAAGGCATTCCCGGGGCCGAAAACAATTATTTAAAAAGTACTTTGCCGGGCGCGAGGGTTCCTGAAAGCAGGTTTCCCATATTTGGGCAAGCTCCCGGCGCATCCCCCAATCGGCAAAACAAATCATACCATAACACTCCAGACAGCACAAATGACAGCTTGTAACCGCACCTTTCTGGGAACCAGGAGCATCTTTGCCATCTGTCCCGAAAATTCTTTATTGCGATCCTTCCATGACCTTTTGCAAAATCTCTTTATGAATTGCCTCTACTGCCCTTGGTTTTTCCCCTTCTGCGCAGCGGATAATCTTCCAATTCAAATGCTGCGCGGCATAAACCGCGCTTTCATGGCATGCTGCAAGATAGGACTCATTGCTCTCATGGATATCCTTTTTCTCTTCGTTCCCGTGGTAGCGGCCGGTTAACAGCCGTTGGGACACCTTCAGCGGCATACTCAGATAAATTGTCAGATCCGGACGGGGAAGCTCCAGCTTATTGTATTCAAAATCCTGCAACCAGTCAATAAAATCATCCCACCGTTCTTTGGGCAATTTGGAAAGCTGGAAAACGATATTGGAAGTGGTGTAACGGTCGGCAATGATCAAAGCGCCGTTCTGATAGTCCTGTTTCCAGAAACGCCGATAGCTGGCAAACCGGTCAACCGCGTAAAAAGAAGAAGCGGCATAGGCGTTAACATCATTGGGATTCGAGCCGAATTCGCCGTTCAGATACATTTTCGCCAAAGCGGACGAAGGTTCGTCGTAATCCGGAAAGGAAATGCGGCGCAGCTCTATGCCCCGCTCCGCAAGGGCTTTGCAAAGCAGAGCGGTCTGGGTCGCCTTGCCGCTGCCGTCCAGCCCTTCCATTGCGATTAATCTTCCATTCATCAGTTTTCCCCTATTCCCTTAAAAAACTCTCGTATCTCGTTGATTTTTCCGCAAGACATTTTCCCTTCCGGGCAAGGTCCGGTCAAACATGCCGGGCCGCTGTTCTTAAACAGATGCGGTGCCACGCCGCGTACCAGACGCAGCATCTCCACAGCCACACTGCGAATTTCCCACTGGGCGCGATTGCAGCAACGCAGGGAAAAGAAATGCTGGAGCGAACGTACGTTAAAGGTGCAGATCATTTTTGTATTGCACGCATTCGGGAGCACAAAACGCGCGTCTTCAATGGATTTTTTCTGCGCGGCGCGATCGGCCAACTTTTCATCCATACCGGACGCCAACAGCTCTTTCTTATGCTTTTCCTTCAACAGCGCGGTCAGATTTTCGTAGTGGCGCTGGTCCTCCTCCATGGCGGCAAGGAACTCCGCCTTCGCTTCCGGAACTGCTTCAATTTCGGGAGGAATTACATATTCAAAATGGGATTCCGTAACATAACGCTGGCTTTGCACACTATAGGAAGCAATGCGGTGGCGGGTAATCTGTGCCAAAAAGGAGCGGGAAACCCCTTCGATTCCAAAGGTAAAGGATGCATGTTCAAAGGGACTTTCATGCCCAATGTCAGAAAGCATGTCAACAAAGGAGGCGGTCTTTTCCTGTGTCAGCCCTTCGGATATCGTATCGATTGAAGCGGAAGAATAACAGAGCTTTGCCGCCTGCGCAACCGTTTTTTCCGGATTTGGAGTATATGTAATCAATGTTACCTTTGCCATAAAATAGCCCCTTTTTTACATTTTTAGTCGGTAATATTAGTATTATAACAAACTATTGTAACGTGTTCAACACAAAATAAAAGGACCCAAAGCGCAAGAAAAGCCCACCCAAACAAAAGGTGAGCTTCAGAGAATTCAATTTCAGGTGTTTGAAATAATAATCTGTTCCACAATGTCTGCAACGTCTTCGCAGTAATCCAGCGCATCTTCCAAGGTGTTGTAAAGATTCTGCAACCGGATCACGTCAATCATTTCCATCTTGTTCTCGGGGTCAAAGAGCGCCCGCATAGCCTCGCTGAAAATCGCGTCACCCTCTTCTTCAAGATGGTTAACATAAACAGTTTTTTCCTTAATGGATTTATAATTCTTTTTATACTGCTCAAACTCATTCATCAGATCCTGCAGACCTTCGCAGCAATTCACGATCAAATCCACCATTTTTACCGTAAAATCGCTTGCTTTGGTAATGTGCATCATATAAATCTGATTGCCGATATCGTCGATGCTGTCGGTGATTGCCTCGATTGCACGAACCATCGCCATCATGTCGGAACGATCCAGCGGCGTAATAAAGGAATCGGCAATTAGGTTGGAACAATAGTGGACATGCCGGTCGCCCTCATGCTCAATCTCTTTCAGCTGGGCAATTTCATTCCTGTCAATATGACCGTCCGTAAACGAGGTCTGAAGCACTTTTGCAGCCTTGCACGAAATATTGATCCCTTTCTTAAACAGTTCAAAATAGTCCGGCCCTTTAGCAAAAAAACTACTCATAGAATTCCCTTACCCTTCAATAATAACAGATTATTTATTCTCTACATAATATATCAAAAAATGAGTATAAACAATTTGGTCATAATGTAACCAAGAAGCATGCAGGCCGGGAAAGTAAGCACCCACGCCATAACCATTTCCTTGGCGATCCCCCAGTTAACATCGGAAAACCGCCTTGCGGCGCCCGCGCCCATCATAGCCGTTCCTTTTGTATTGGTTGTGGAAAGCGGTATACCGGAATGCACCGTTGTAATGAGCATGCACAGGGAAGCGACGATTTCAGCGGAAAAGCCCTGATATTTTTCCAGTTTTACCATATCGATTCCCATTGTCTTTATAATACGGTAGCCTCCGATGGAAGTTCCGATTGCCATAACAAGCGAACACAGAAGCATGATCCAAAGATCAATGTGAACCGTTGAAGGAACCGGCTGATTGTTTGCCAGCAAGATCACCAACACAAACACGCCCATGAATTTCTGGCCGTCCTGCGCGCCATGGCTGGTCGCCATTAAAGCGGCGGAAGCCATCTGGCCGATCGAAAAAAAGCGGTTTGCTTTTACGCGTTTCACGCGGCGGAAAAGGTAACCAACCAGCTTTGTAACAAAGTAGGCCGCGGTAAAACCGACAACCGTTGAGATAAATATGCCCCAAAGCACTTTTTCAAATTCAGCCAGCTTAAAAGCAGAAAGGCCGTTATAGGCAATTCCGGCCCCCATTAAGCCGGCAATCAGCGCATGGCTTTCGCTGGTCGGAATGCCGAACCGCCAAGCAGTTAGAGACCAAATAACGATGGAAAGCTGCGCCGCACAAATCGCGATCAGCGGATTGGAACCGGTGCCCACATCGACAAGGTTTGCGATGGTACTGGCCACGGCCGAGCCAAAGCACATGATACCGACCAGGTTGAAAAACGTTGCCATAATCACGGCCACCCTCGGAGAAAGAACCCTGGTTGAAACAACCGTAGCGATTGCATTCGGCGCATCCGTCCAGCCATTGACAAAAATCGAAGCGCAAACGAGTATAAGTGCCACAAAAAGTGCAAGCGACATTTAATAACCTCATTTCGTTACATGTCGTATAGATTGTCCTTAAGTTTAACATAATTATAACAGAATCTTTACAAAATAGAAACAGAAAAAAATTTGTAAAAAGACGAATTAATCCGCAAAATAGATTTGTATTTTGTACTTATTGATCATTTTAATAGGATTTATGATATGATTTGCTGATTAATAATACTCTATATTAATGATTATATAAAACATTCTAAGCATTCGCCTATTTCCAAAAATATACTTTCAAACCGAAAATATTTCTGTAACACAATGAAACACCTACCATAAAATGGTATAGAGAATCAAGCTTCAACAACTGTAATAAAGGAGGATATTCTATGGATGGAAACTGCTCGGAAAGCAATGCAAATGTGCAAAACAACGGAACTTTCAATGAAGCTGTATGCATAGACGGGTTACGGGTTTATGATTCATGCAGCGAACTGCATTGATCAAGATGGAAACAGCCGAAAGAGCGCGAAAGCATTTTGAACTTCCTGCATAGCGGGACGAAATATAAAAAGGACGAAACCGTAAACGGCTCCGTCCTTTTTACTGTCTGTCCGCAGCATACGCCACAGTCCATACAGTCATTTTTCTGCGCATCGCACAATACATTTTATAGTGCCCTCAAGGGATTTCCTGCTTATTATTTTGTGAACCGTGCCAGCCGCCGGAATAGGTATTCATCAAGCTGCCGCTCAACATTGCGATTGAAAGCGCGCTTATATGCCGAACAGAATTTCCGGCAGATCCGGTTCTGGAAACCGCTCTTACACTTTTTACACGGCATGTCGATCATTTTCTTCTCCCCCTTCCGGAACAGCACCGGCGGATGCTTCGTCTACCCCAGCTGTATGTAAGCTGTTCCAGTCAATCGTTGTTTTTATTTGGCAGCCGGTCGCTTCTCCGCAAATCCATTTGGCAGCGCATCGCAAATCCTCCAGATTCTGCTTTACTTCCGCCGCCGTTCCCGGGCGTAAATGAATCGTAATGTCCGGATTTCCTGCGTCACGCACGATGACCACCTCTCTATAGAATATGATCGCCCTATTTGCCGTATGCTTCATTTATTTTCTTTTAAGGGAATATTCCAATCGAAATCTGCAAATGAACAAAGCGGGTGATTAGGATGGATATAGCTATTTATCTGCGCAAAAGCCGCGCGGAAGAACTCAATAATTCCATTGGCGAAACGCTGCAAAGGCACAAGGAAACGCTTTTGGAATTTTCCAAAAAAAACCATCTAAATATAAAAAGGATTTACGAGGAGGTGGTATCCGGCGAATCGCTTTACGCGCGTCCCCAAATGCTGAAACTGCTGTCCGATGTAGAAAAAGGAAGCTATGACGGCATCCTTTGCATGGATATTGACCGCCTGAGCCGCGGCACGATGAGCGATCAGGGTATCATTCTGGAAACATTAAAAAATGCAAACACCAAAATCATTACGCCCAACAAAACCTATGACTTAAATATTGAAACAGACGAAACCTTCTCCGAATTTGAAACCTTTATGGCCCGTCAGGAGCTGAAAGCCATCAAACGGCGCCTGCAGCGTGGAATCCAAAAATCGATTGAAGACGGGTGCTACATTGCGAACGCCCCGTACGGTTACAGCAAAACGACGGTCAATAAGCGCCCCACCCTTGCCATAAAGGAAGAGGAGGCTCGGTTCGTACGGCTGATTTTCGAAATGTATGTACAAAAAGGCTGGGGATGCCAAAAAATTGCGGATACGATTTGCCTGATGGGTGCAAAGCCGCGACGGTCAGACCGCTTCGGGCGGACCTCCATTATGAAAATCATCCATAACCCGGTCTATATCGGGCTGATTGCCTGGAACAGGAAGACGCAGATCCGGAAAGGGGCAAGGGGCAATGCAAAGCAAATCACGATTTACAATCCAAAGGAAAAGTGGACGGTCGTAAAAGGGATCCATCCCCCTATTATCGACAAGGAGCTGTTCGAACAGGCGCAGAAGCTTTCCGCCGGGCGGAACCATCCGCCTTCCAATACGGGCATCATCCAAAATTCCCTTGCCGGCTTGGTTTACTGTGCGAATTGCGGGACCGTCATGCAGCGACAGGTAGTCCGCGGCCGCCCCTATCTGCTTTGCCAAAAACCCGGCTGTATGCCGTCTTCCGCTCTCCTGCCCGTTGAGGATGCGATTGTGCGCACGCTGAAAGAAACCTATCAACAAGTAATGGTGACATTGGAAAAGGCGCCGCAGCCCGCCGGAAAGAGCCGGATTTCCCAAAAAGCATGCGAATCGGAAATCCGCACGACGGAATACCAGATTGGGCGGCTGCACGATTTGCTGGAGCGGGGGATCTATGATGAAAACACCTATTACTCCCGGCTTTTCCTTTTGGAAGAGAAAAAGAAGAAGCTTGCAGAAACCTTGCGCGCGCTTCTTGGCGATTCTCATGAAAACGAGGAAAAAATCGCAAAATCGGAAGCTTCCATTTGGGAGTTGTACGATTCGGCCACACCGCAGGGCAAAAACATGCTGTTAAAAGCTTTTATCGACCGGATCGTTTATAAAAAGGAAAAAGGGGCCAAACCCTTCCAATTTACTCTGGACCTGTATCTGCGGCCTTTCGAATCGTTTCCAAACGCTTTCTAAATTTGATATTTTCTTCTGATTCACTTCATTATTTTCTAAATATACATAAAATTTTGTTCAAATCGTTTTTATTATTTGTTTATATATCCTATTTTTCCACATAACCGAAAATCACATAAATTACGACTTTTTTCGCTATTGCAATTTTACAGGATATCTCGTAAAATACAAACTGTTGTGTAAAAAAAATTTGAAAGGATGTTTTAAAAATGCAGAAGATTCACATTAATGCGAATTCCTTATTGGAGAGAGTAAGGGAAATTCAAAAGGATGGTATGGGGCTGATCGAGCTTTGCATCATAGCGGAACAGACAGACGGCAAATACACGAACCCTGCATTCCTCCATTTTACCGGTATCTCGACAAAAGGGGAATACAAGGACTATGAAAGCATTGATGAGCTCCCGCTCGCACAGCACTTGAACGTCAGTATGCCGGCTTAGAACAGGGCTTCTTATCTGATACATAAACCCACACCGGGTAAGATAAATCTATATTTTTGAAATACAGGAAAGCTTCCATCCCGTTCCCCCTTCTGATAAAGACTGCCTTGAAGATTTAAGGGTTTATTTCCCACCGGATAAGCACGATCTGATTGAACACGCGACCAATGTCCGGCTGAGAAGCGCTGAAGTCATTACGGTGTTCCTCGACTTGGAGCCGGTACCATTTAACAGGGGCTTTTATTCGGTAGATATGACCTTTTTCTTCAACATTTGTGTGGACGTATTTTGTCCGCTGGCCACAAGTCCCTGCATTGTAAATGGTGTGTCCATATTCAGCAAAAGGGTCATTCTGTACGGCAGCGAGGGCAACGTAAAGATGTTCAGCTCCGATTGCACACAAGAGGACTTAATCGTACAAAACTCCAGGTGCGGAGATGTACTTCCCAAAGCAACCTGCCAGGTTGCGGAACCGATTTGCCTTTCGGCCCGCATCTGCGACTGCCAGTCACATTGCAACGAAGCCTGTTGCCAAATTCCAGATTGCATCTGCAGGCAGTTCGGCGGCCAGCTTGATTTTTCATCAAATCGTTCCGTTTACGTAACAATCGGTATTTTCACAATCGTTCAAATTGTCAGAAATGTTCAAATGTTAATCCCAGCTTATGACTTCTGCATCCCGGAAAAAGAATGTGTCACTTCATCGGACGATCCGTGCGATATGTTCCGCCGCATCGAATTTCCGACCGAGGAATTTTTCCCGCCCAAGGTCAGCGATTGCGGCTGCAATAGTGATCGCCCCCGCAGATAAAAAGAAGCAAACGTGCACAGAAAACAAATGAAGCCCGTCTGAATTCAGACGGGCTTCACATTTTTATGGCTGCTCTCTTTGCAGGCGGGCAAAATTCGCCATAAGCTTCTTTGTTCCCACTTTGTCAAAGGCAATTTCCAAAAGGGTGTCGTTCCCCATCGGCGTAGCGGACAGTACCATTCCTTTCCCGAAAGTCTTATGGAAAACGCAGTCCCCCGCTTTAAACTGAACAGCAGGGGGGGCGCTGTGAAAGAAACCGGAAGGGCCGAAATTGCGCGCAGCTTCGGTTGTAATCGCCCTCGCCTCAAACGCGGAGGTCGGCAGCCGGGTCCCCGGCTGCGGCTTTTTCCATTCCCTTGTACGGGTGCGATTAAGCAGTTCCTCCGGAATTTCCTCTATGAAACGGGAAGGTTTATTCCGGGAAGTGCTCCCGAAAATCATACGGCTTTCGGCGTTAACCAGGAAAAGTTCTTCCTTGGCACGGGTAATCGCCACATAAGCAAGGCGGCGTTCCTCTTCAATCTCCACCGGATTGTAAATGGCCTGCATTCCGGGGAAGATGCCGTCTTCAAAGCCCGGCAGAAACACAACCGGGAACTCCAGGCCTTTTGCGGAATGAACCGTCATCATAACCACGCTGTCGGAGCTTTCGTCGAAATTGTCAATATCGGTAATGAGGGATACCTCTTCCAGGAAGCCCTCCAAGGAAGCTTCCTCCCCGTTTTCTTCTTCATATTTGATCAGGTTGGAAGCAAGCTCGTTAATATTGTCGATACGATCCTGCACATCGCCGTTTTCCGATGTGTAGAGGCTTGCGATATAATCTGTTTTATCAAGAATCAAACGATACAGTTCATTCAGGCTGGTATTTTCATCGTTTAAAGCATCGATTAGCTCCTGTATGATCGATGCAAACTGGAGCAGCTTCGGTGCTGATCGCTTCAAAGGTTCGTACTGGTCCGCGTGCCGGATAACGTCAAAAAGGCTTTCCCCCCTTGCAGCGGCGATTTCCGTTGCCTGCGCCACCGTTTTATCCCCGATGGAACGTTTCGGCTGATTGATAATCCGGCGCAAACGGATCTCATCATTCGGATTGTTAATCACGCTTAAATAGGCGATCATGTCCCTGATTTCTTTGCGCTCGTAGAAGCGCTGCCCGCCGATAATCCGATAGGGAATTCCGGATTTCACAAAGATTTTTTCAAGGATGTTGGACTGGGAATTCATGCGGTATAAAATCGCGAAGTCGGAATATTTCCGGCCGTCCGCCACGCCGGACAAGATCGTTCTGGCCAGAAAATCGGCCTCGTCTTGTTCGCTGTAAGCGGTATGTACACTAATTTTTTCGCCTGTTTTGTTATTAGTCCACAAGGTTTTCCCCTTGCGCTGAAAGTTGTTTTCGATTACCGCATTGGCGGCGTTTAGGATATTTTTTGTGGAACGGTAATTCTGCTCCAAGCGGATGACCTTTGTGTTCGGAAAAGTACTTTCAAAGCTTAGGATATTTTCAATGGTTGCGCCCCGGAATTTATAAATGCTCTGGTCATCGTCGCCGACCACACAAAGGTTCCCGCTTTTTTGTGCCAGCAGTTTTACAAACAAATACTGCGCATGGTTGGTATCCTGATATTCATCGACCATGATATAGCGGAATTTATTCTGATAATAATCCAGAACATCCGGGTTATTCTGCAGCAGAAGCACCGCGTTGCAGATCAGGTCGTCAAAATCCATCGCGTCGGCTTCACGGAGCCTTGCCTGATAAAGCTTGTACGCCTTAGCGATCAAAACCAACCGGTTGTCATTGCCGGCCTGCTTCATAAATTCCTCCGGCAGAACCATGTTGTCCTTCGCATGCGATATGGCGGACAGAATGGATTTGCAGGAAAGGAGCTTGTCGTCGATCCCCAGCGCCTTCTGGCACTCCTTCATCATGCGGCGCGAATCGTCCGTATCGTAGATGGTGAAATGGCTGGAATACCCCAGCCTGTCTCCGTCCCGGCGAAGCATGCGTGCACAGGTGGAATGGAAGGTGGACGCCCAGATATCATTCCCATCCTCGCCAAGCATATTAACCAGCCGGTTTTTCAGTTCTCCCGCCGCTTTATTGGTAAAGGTAATCGCCAAAATCTGCCATGGACGGCAGGCGCCTACCGACAGCCTGTCTACCAACTGCTGCGGCAGGGGAATGTCATGGTCAAGGTATTCCTTGATGGAATTTTGTTCCTCGTCGGACAAATCGCCTGGAACCGTCTGGCTGCTGAATGCATTTCCGTATTTTATAATATTGGCGATACGGTTTACCAGCACCGTCGTTTTTCCGCTTCCGGCGCCGGCCAAAATCAGCAGCGGACCGTTTACATGAAGCACCGCTTCACGTTGCCTGTCGTTCATTTTGCAAAATTCTTTATTCAGAACTTGTTGCCGCAGTTCAAAGATTTGGCTCGTAGATAGATTGCTCATGTGTACACCTGAAATTCTTTCGGACAGTCAACCATCCGTTATTCGTATGATATGCTTATCATTGTACAATATTTTCAACGCAATAGCAAATGAAATGAAAGCCAGCGGCCGATGAAACAAAGAATACCCGCACGAAACGTGCGGGTATTTCTCCAAATTAATTATTTTCCTTATCCCAATATGCTGATTAAAACACCGGCGGCTACTGCAGACCCGATTACTCCGGATACATTCGGCCCCATCGCATGCATCAAAAGGAAGTTGCCGGGATTTTCCTCCTGGCCCACCTTTTGCGAGACACGCGCCGCCATTGGAACGGCTGAAACACCTGCCGAGCCAATCAGCGGATTCACCTTTCCATGGGAAGCCCAACACATCAGTTTGCCGAAAAGGACACCTCCGGCGGTGCCGAAAGAAAACGCCAGAAGACCTAGGATGATAATTTGGATTGTCTTCAAAGACAGGAATACGGAACCGGTCGCCGTAGCGCCGACGGTAACGCCAAGGAATATGGTAATAATATTCATCAGTTCATTCTGCGCCGTGTTGGAAATACGCCCCACAACACCGCTTTCACGGAAGAGATTTCCCAACATCAGCATCCCGACCAGCGGACAGGCGTCCGGCAGAATGAGTGAAACAATTACTGTTACAATAATTGGGAACAGAATCCGTTCCAGCTTGGAAACCGGGCGAAGCTGTTCCATTACGATGCTTCGCTCTTTCTTGGTCGTCAAAGCTTTCATGATCGGCGGCTGGATAATTGGCACCAATGCCATGTAAGAATACGCCGCGACAGCGATGGGCCCCAACAGTTCCGGCGCAAGCTTTGAGGTTACAAAAATCGCGGTCGGACCGTCCGCTCCGCCGATAATGCCAATCGCGCCGGCCTGTTTGCCGGTAAAACCGAGAAATACAGCGCCGATAAAGGTAGTAAAGATACCAAGCTGCGCTGCCGCGCCAAGCAAAAAGCTCTTCGGGTTTGCAATCAGCGGACCGAAGTCGGTCATTGCGCCAATTCCAAGAAAGATCAACGGCGGATAGATTCCAAGCTTAACGCCCTGATATAAATAATAAAACAGCCCGCCCACCTGAGGAATCTGATAGTATTGCTGATTCCCCATCGTTACAATCGCATAATTTGCCGTTGCACCGCCATGGGCAGCCTGATAATCGCTGACGAGTTGCAGCGTGGTCTGCGGTGCAGCCATAATTGCGGGGTAAAGATTAACAAGCAACATACCAAACGCAATAGGAAGTAGTAAAAGGGGCTCAAATTGTTTTTTAATAGCCAGATAAATCAGGATTCCGGAAATCACAATCATAACATAATTTCGCCAATCATTTGTAGCGAAACCGGAAGTCCTGAAAATTCCTTCAATCGAATGTATAAATTCATCCCAAATAACCATATCGAAACCAGCTCCTTCCAAGTCTTTCCTGCCGCCGGGCAGGTATTAAAACGGACGGGTATTCTCCAATAGCCCGGCTATTCTCCACAACGAACGTCCCGGCTGCGCCGCGCGGCGGATACTCTTTATTTTTCCGGCGGACGAACCGTACACCGCATATACGGCAGCGGCAATCGCCGCGGCCGTTTCTTCCGGGATACCGGCTTCAACAGACGGAACCGGTGCAGAAGCCCTTTGAACGGTTGATACGGATTTCGGAACCGGATCTGTCTTTGCATTCGGCTGAATGTTCTTAATAACCGCACTATATCCTTTAATAATATACGTAAGGAATATCAGCATAACAAAAACGATAACCAGGCCGGTTAGTAAAACAATCATCGAAAGCTGTACTTTTTGATCCAAACTCAAGTGTATTCCTCCATTCTCATAATCAGATAATTTTTTTCATTTTACAATCATTATACATGATGGAAAAATTTATTTCAATTCTTTTTGGCGCTCTTTTTATTGCATAAGCTTTTGATGCGAATTATAATGAAATTATATATATTCAGGCAGGAGGCTTCTAAAGGATGACAAATGACGAATTCAGGCGCTCTTTTCGCGTTCCGTTTCACAACAGTCTGGGTTTGGCCGTATACAGTTGCGGCGTTCAACGCTGCGGCGCCTGCCATTCGTGGGGACCCGCCGTGCGCGACCATTACCTGATCCACTACGTCGTTTCAGGAAAGGGAACATTTTGCTGCGGCGGCACCGAATACCACCTTACCGCTGGCGACGGCTTTCTGGTGGTTCCTTCAAAGGTCGTATATTACGCCGCGGACCGCGAAGACCCGTGGGAATACTGCTGGGTCGGCTTCAACGGAAGCGACGCGAAAAGGCTGATGGGGCAAACCGGCCTGCTGGAGCGCAGCCCGGTGTTTCACTATGACAATGATTCGCTTTTTGAGGATCTGCTGACAAAGGTCTGCAACGCCTCCGGTCCGAAGCCAAGCGATGAAGCGCGCATGGAGTCCGGCCTGTTGATCTTTCTGGCCGCGCTGATGGATCAGTTCGGAACGCCGACACAGCAGCATCCGAGCGGCTTTGAGTACGTGCAGAAAGCAATAAAATTCATCGAGTACAACTATTCCAGCGATATTGGAATCACCGACATCGCCGCCAGCGTCGGAATCAGCCGCAGCCATCTGTACCGGCTGTTTATGCAGCATATCTCCATGCCGCCGAACGAATACCTTATGCGTTACCGTATCAATAAGGCATGTGAGCTGTTGGAAACCAGCAGCCTGTCCGTTGGCGAAGTGGCTTATTCGGCAGGATTTTCCGATCAATTGTACTTTTCACGGGTATTTAAAAAATATATGAACACTCCGCCAAGCCGTTACACCGGGTATGAGCGGGCAGAAAAAGTAAAGGAGAATAGAAAATGAGCGAAGCTGTCGACCGTATTGCAAAATGGGCTGAGCAAATAGAAAAATACAGCGCGGTGGAATGGGACAGGCTCCCCGAAATATATCTGTATATGGATCAGGTCCTTACCTACATGAATAAACAGATCGGCGTGTTTGAGCGCAGCGAAAACACAAGCCCCCTGACTTCCAGCATGATCAACAATTATGTAAAGGACGGCATCCTTCCCCGGCCCGAGCAAAAGAAATATTCCCGCGAGCATCTGGCGCTGCTGTTAGTCATCTGTATGCTGAAACAGGTTCTTTCAATCCAAGATATTTCTTTCCTTCTGAAAACACTTCTGGAAAACACAGGTAAAAAGGAAATGTACGGACAATTCTGCAACGCGCACTCCGCAGCATTGAAGGAAGTCTGCGAACGCGTTGCGCAAACCGCCGGGCAGGGGGACGCCGAGCTGACGAAGCTCGCCATCGAACTGTCCATTGAAGCGACCGCCCGCCGCACCGTGTCCGAAAGGATTCTAAGCGAGCTTTCGACTGCCGAGGAAAAGGCAAGAAAGGAACGGGAAGAAAAGGAAAAAGGCGGAAAAAAAGAAAAATAAAATAAGGTATTTACAGGGCCGCCCGGCAAAAGGGCGGTCCTGTTTATCTATAATCAAATTTCCCTTATGAACCATAATAGCAATTCCGCATATTATAAAGAAGCAAACGAAAGAGAGGGATTGCTATGTGTGGAATTGCAGGATTCTGCGACTACAATGATGACCTGAGTGAAGAATCTTATTTCTGGGGCTCCCTTGCAAAGCGGATGGGAAACCGCCTGAAACACCGCGGTCCGGATGACAGCGGAATCCACGTGTCGGCGCACGCGGCATTTGCCCACACACGACTTGCCGTTGTCGATATACTGGGCGGAAAACAGCCGATGACTGCCGTTTCGGACGGCTTCCGCTATACCATTGTTTACAACGGGGAACTGTATAACAGCAAGGAACTGCGCGATGAACTGACCGCCCTTGGGCACACATTTGAAACCAAAAGCGACACGGAAATCTTGCTGAAATGCTATATCCAATTCGGATTTACCTGTGCGGAAAAACTAAACGGGATCTTTGCTTTCGCGGTTGACGACGAACGGCGGCAATGCTGCTATTTATGCCGGGACCGTTTCGGGGTGAAACCGCTGTTCTACGCAATCGAAAACGACCGGCTGGTATTTGCCTCGGAAATCAAGGCGCTGTTTGAATACCCTGGCATCAATCCCGTAATTGACCGGCAGGGGCTTTGCGAAATTTTCGGCCTGGGGCCCGCCAGGACCGCGGGCATCGGGGTTTTCCGGAATGTCATGGAAATCAAACCCGGTTACTGCGCCGTATATGATAAATTCGGGCTGGAAACGGTTCCTTACTTTGAACTGAAAAGCTATGAACATCCCGACAGCTACGAGGACAGCGTCAAGAAAGTAAAATATCTGGTGGAAGACGCCGTAACAAGACAATTGATATCCGATGTTCCGCTTTGTACATTTTTATCCGGAGGGCTGGATTCCAGCATCATTACCGCCATTGCTGCACGGAATTACCAGGCCTTGGGAAAAGTGCTTTCTACTTATTCCTTTGATTTTACCGGCAATGAAAAATACTTCAAACCGACTGCGTTCCAGCCGGGCGCCGACCGTCCGTGGGTGGAAAAAATGGTGGAAACCTTCCAAACCGACCACCATTTTTTGGAGTGCAATAACGTTACGCTTGCCGATAAACTGTACGATTCGGTCATTGCGAAGGATCTGCCCGGAATGGCGGATGTGGACTCTTCCCTTCTGTATTTCTGCAGCCTGGTAAAAAAGAAGCATGTCGTCGGCCTAAGTGGCGAGTGCGCGGATGAAATCTTCGGGGGATACCCCTGGTTCCATAAGGAAGAGGCGTTCGAGGGGCACTGCTTCCCATGGTCCCCCGATTTATCGCTCCGCTCCGGCCTGCTGCTGCCGGAAATCGCGGACGCCCTGCATATGGACGATTATGTCAATATGCGGTACGAGGAATCCATTGCAGCCGTTCCAAAGCTGGAAGGGGAAAGCGCCCTCGAAAGACGCCGCAGGGAAATCTCCTATTTAAACATTCGCTGGTTCATGTCTACGCTTCTGGACCGAAAGGATCGCGCCAGCATGGCAAGCGGACTGGAGGTTCGTGTCCCCTATGCCGACCATCGAATTGTCCAGTATGTGTTCAACACGCCATGGGAATATAAAAACCACAACGGCGTCGTGAAAAGCTTACTGCGCGACGCGGCAAAAGACTGGCTACCCGAAGATGTTCTGGAGCGCAGGAAAAGCCCTTACCCGAAAACACACAACCCTGCTTACGAGCTGCTTGTAAAACAAAGGCTGGCCGCTGTGCTTTCCGACGAGGGCGAACCGATCCATCAGTTGATTGATAAGACGGCCGCCGCACAGCTGCTTGGGCAAAAATCTGATTACGGAAAGCCGTGGTTCGGACAGCTGATGGCCGGTCCGCAATTGATGGCATATTTACTGCAAATCAATTTCTGGCTGAAAAAGTATGAAATTGTGATTAAACTATAAGGATTTATTCCCCGCGCAGCCGCCCGGCTTTTCCGGCGAACAGATCATTTTGATAAAGACGAAAACATACCCCCGGCAAGCCGAGGGTATGTTTTATCAGGATTTATTTTTTATCATCCTGTTTAACTCTTCCATAAAGGTATTGATATCCTTAAATTCGCGGTAAACGGAAGCAAAACGGACATATGCCACTTCGTCGATGTCCTTCAATTTCTCCATCGCATATTTCCCGATTAAACTAGAAGGAACCTCCCGATCCAGCGAATTTTGAAGCATATTCTCAATTTCATCGACAATGCGTTCCAGCATATCAATGGAAACCGGCCTTTTTTCGCACGCGCGCAGCAAACCGTTTAGAAGTTTGTTGCGGTCAAAAGTTTCCCGCGATTTATCTTTTTTGATCACCACAATGGGTACCGTTTCAATAACTTCATAGGTAGTAAAGCGTTTGGAACATTTTAAGCATTCTCTTCGCCGACGGATTCTCTCCCCTTCATCGGTCGGGCGCGAGTCAATAACCTTTGACTCGTCATGTCCGCAGTAAGGGCACCGCATTGTAGGATCACCTCTAACAATCTTGTATTTTGTGTAATTATACCATATTTTATAATTCGGTTTCAAGCATTTAATGAAACATTATCGGAATTCTCAAAAACTGCGGAAGCCATTCGTTTTTCCTTCTAATTTCTATATGCAATTGTCATAGCCGATCAGGGATTCCACAACCCTTTTCGCATAGACAAGCTCCTGCAATTTGTCAAAATCGCGCCGGTAAACCTCAATAATCAAATCCCCCGAGTAACCATGCTCCAACATGATGCGTTTCAGCGCATCAAAATCCATGGTGCCGCTCCCCGGCAACAGGCAGTCATGCCCCGGCTTATTGTCATTGATGTGAACATGGACCAGCCTTTCGCCCATCGCGGCGCACATTTCATATGGGTCTTCCCCTCCCCGCACCGCCTGTTTTACATCAAGGACAAACGCACATTCATCCCCGAGATAGTTCCGCATTCTTCGAATAAAATCCGGATCGTCGCTTCGGAAAAGGTTCACATTTTCCTGTGCCACCGTTACGCCGAAGGATTTTCCCAATTCAAACAGCCTGGCGTAGTGCTCAAAATATTCATTTTCAGTAATCCGGCTTCGCTTATCATTGCGCTGGCCATGAAGAACGAGAATACTTGCTTCCAAAAGGTTCGCAGCATGAAAATAGTGTTTATAAAACTCAAGACCGTCACAAAAGCGGCGCTCATAGTCTGAAAACAATAAAAAGCTTTCGAATCCGGAGGTAAACGGATGGATGGATTTCACACAGCTACCGCTTTCTTCCGTCATCTGTTTTAGTGTCCGGAGATAATCCGGCTTTAATTCGCTGCTGGTATTTATAAACACCTCAAAGATGTGGAATTCAAACTCAATTAGCGTCGAAAGGGCCTGTTCCAAGTGCATGGGGTAAAGACAGGCTGTGGAAATGCCGGAACGCATAGAAAAATCACCTCAAATGAATTATATCCCGAGGAAAAGGAAAAGTCCAGTTTAAACACGCGGCGGCGGGAAACGATAACAGCAGACGCTAAAACACGATGGGGGAGAACAATATGCAAAGGAAAAAGACGGATGAAAACGCTTCCTTGCTCAACCATATCTATCATACGGCGCAGCTGAGGCTGGATGCGGTTCAGATGCTTCTTCCCCAGGTCCGGGACGAGCCGCCGCTTCGCCGCCAGGCGGAACATCAGAAGGAAGACTACCTTTTCATCGCCGAAAAAACAAAGCAAATGCTGCGTGACAGCGGAAGGATACCCGATTCGGGACGATTACTGAAAAAAGCGGTTTCGCTCGGTTCCCTGCGGATGAATACGTTCGCAAATAAAAAGCCGGCGCATATTGCAAAAGTAATGATCACCGCCACCGAAGCCGGGATTTCCGATATGACAAAGAACCTGAACCTTTTCGACGGCGCTGAAATTCAAACAAAAAAACTGGCGGAAGAATATATCCTAAGCGAGCAAAAAAACATTGACGCGCTAAGGCTGCATACGTGGCATGCTTGATTTCATCGGGTTATTTCATTATAATATGTGAGCGGGGCCCGTATGCTCCGCACTTTACATATAAAGAGGTAAAATTATGGGTTTGCTAAACGCAAGCAATTTAAATAAATCCTTTGGCACCAACGTGATTTTCAGCGGCATTTCCTTTGAAGTACAGGAAAACGACCGGATCGGGCTTGTGGGCATAAACGGTTCGGGGAAAACAACCCTGCTGAAACTGCTCACCGGCGAGCTGCAGCCGGACGCGGGGGACATTTTCAAGGCGAATTCGACCGTGCTCGGCTATATGGAGCAGCACGTCTGCCGCGACCTTGACCGCAGCGCCTACAATGAAGTTTTAACCGTCTTTTCCGATTTGCTTCAAATGGAAAAAGAGCTTGAAGAAATAAACCTCCGCCTGCAGACAAAGCCGAAAGACCTTGACCAGCTTATTGAAAGGCAAGCCATGCTAAACGACCGCTTTGTCGCCATGGGCGGCCTTACCTGCCGCAGCAGGGCACGCTCGGCATTACTGGGGCTGGGGTTTGACGACGAGCAGATGGGCATGCCGATTGGCGTATTAAGCGGCGGGCAAAAAGCAAAGCTGCAGCTTGCAAAAATGCTCCTGTGCGGCGCGAACCTTCTGCTGTTGGACGAACCTACCAACCATCTGGATATCTCATCCGTAGAATGGCTGGAAGACTTTCTTCGCTCCTACTCCGGAGCCTATCTTGTGATTTCCCACGACCGTTATTTTCTGGATAAAATCACCAACCGTACATTTGAAATGGAAAAACGAAGGCTTACCGTTTATAAGGGAAACTACACTGCTTATCTTGCGCAGAAAGAAGAGAATCATTTAGCGGCGCAGCGGAAATACGACAATACACAGAAGGAAATCAAACGGATTGAGGGAATTGTCGCGCAGCAGCGCCAGTGGAATAAGGAAAAGAACATTAAAACAGCCGAGAACAAGCTGAAAATGATCGAACGGCTGGGGAAAACGCTAGAAAAGCCCGACGACAATCCGGAAAGCATCCATTTTGATTTCGACATCAGCCAACGCGGCGGAAACGATGTTCTGACCGTGGAAAACCTTGCGTTAAGCTTTGACGGCAAACACTTATTTAAAGATGTAAACCTTCATATTCGCCGACGCGAAAGGGTATTCCTGATCGGCCCGAACGGCTGCGGGAAAACCTCCCTGTTAAAAACCATTCTAGGGATTTATCCCCCCGAAGCGGGAGAGTTCCGTTTCGGCGCAGGAATCGACATAGGCTATTACGACCAGATTCAGGCGGGCCTTCATCCGGAGAAAACCGTAATCGATGAAATCTGGGATTCCTACCCCCGCATGACGCAGACGGAAATCCGGAACGCGCTCGCCGTATTCTTATTTAAAGGCGACGACGTGTTCAAGCCGGTTTCCGCCTTAAGCGGCGGCGAGCGGGCCAGGGTGCTGCTGCTGCGGCTGATGCTCTCCCGCAACAATTTCCTGCTGCTCGACGAACCGACAAACCACCTAGATATCGGATCCTGCGAAGCGCTGGAAGCCGCGCTGCAAAGCTACGAGGGCACGCTTTTGATTGTGTCCCACGACCGGTATCTCATCAATAAAATCGCGGACCGCATCTATTATCTGGACGAAAACGGGACGCAGGAATTTATCGGCAACTATGACGAATACCTGAAGGCAAGCCGGCAAAAAACAATCGAAGAAGCGGAAAGCCCCGATGTTAAACCGAACGAATACAAGCTACAAAAGGAACGCAACGCGGTTATTCGTAAGGAAAAGGCGGAAATGCGGCGCTATGAAGCGCGGATTGGCGAAATCGAGAAGGAAATCAGCGAACTGGAACAGGAATTGTTAAAGCCAGAAATTGCGAGCGATTATCAGGCCGCGATGGAAATTACGGAAAAGATCAGCGCATTAACGCAAGAAAACGATGAATTCTATAAGCAATGGAGCATTCTCGCGCAAAAGTATGAAGAATAAAAAAGGGCCCGGCGTGTTCGCCGGGCTTGGGGATTCATTTTTTTGCTACAGGTTTGAACTGCTCAAGTTGGGCAATAAATTCTTTTCCTTCTTCGCTCGGGACCTCGATGGTCACCGGTTTGGAAAGATCCATGCTGAAAACGCCCATAATGGATTTGGCATCGATCTTATATTTATCTGTAGTAAGGTTTATCGGAAAGGAATAGCTGTTTGTCAATGTAACAAATTTCTTTACAGCCTCAATGCTTGACAATACGATAGAAGTTGTGTACATCAGAGTCCCTCCATATACAAAATTCATATCCCATGATATAGCACTACGGCATTTTGGTCAATATCAATTATGACCAGACTTTTTGACAAATAGCAAAATTAAATATTCAAATTTTTAAAAGGGGAAAACATGAAAGTTTCTGTTATTACGCTCGGATGCAAAGTAAACCAGTACGAATCGCAGGCGATGCTGTCCCAGCTTACCACCGCGGGCTTCAGCGCCTGCGGCGCGGATGAGGAAAGCGACGTTGTGTTAATTAATTCCTGCACCGTAACGGCAATGAGCGACCACAAGGTGCGCCAGGCGCTCCACCGCGCAAGGCGCAAAAACCCGGACGCCGTCATCGTTCTTACGGGCTGCATGCCGCAGGCTTTTCCCGAAGCCGCGGCGAAGCTGCAGGACGCGGATATCGTTCTCGGCAATTCCAACCGCTCCTCACTTCTTCCGGACATTCTGAATTACCTCTCCTCACGCCAGCGCATCGTGGATATTGTCCCCCATGAAGAGGCATCCGGATTTGAATCGATGAAGGTTAATCAATTTTATGAACGAACGCGCGCTTTTGTGAAAATTGAAGACGGCTGCAACCGCTTCTGCTCGTACTGCATTATTCCTTACGCGCGCGGAAGGGTGCGCTCCAAACCCATGGATGAGCTGAAAAAGGAAATAAACGAAATCGCCGCAAACGGCTACCGCGAGATTGTATTGACCGGGATCAACCTTTCCGCTTACGGACAGGATATCGGACTGCATCTCTGTGACGCTGTGGAAGCTGCCTGCGCGCCCGAAAGCATCGCGCGGATACGCCTTGGTTCCCTGGAGCCCGAACAGCTCAGCGAGGACGTGATCGCCCGTTTGAGCCGCCAAAAGAAACTCTGCGCACAGTTTCACCTCTCGCTTCAAAGCGGCTGTGATGAAACACTACGGCGCATGAACCGGCATTACAATACGAATGAATACCGCACCATCGTGAAAAACCTTCGCGCGGCATTTCCAAACGCCGCCATTACAACGGATATTATGGTTGGCTTTCCCGGGGAGACCGAGGAAGAGTTTCAAAAATCACTGGACTTTGCAAAGGAAATCTGCTTTGCAAAGGTTCATGTCTTCGCTTATTCCCGCCGCCCCGGCACCAAGGCGAACGACGCACCCGATCAGGTTACGCAGGCGGTTAAAGAACAGCGCAGCCAGCGGATGATTGAAATAACGCAAAAAACGAAAGAGGACTTTTTCCGCCGTCAGGTCGGTTTAACCGAACCGGTTCTTTTTGAACGTGAATGTGAAAAGGGCGTTTACGAAGGCTACACCGAAAACTACACCCCGGTAAAAACACATAGCGATGAATCGCTTGCCGGGCGTATTGTTCCGGTAAAGCTCACGCAGGCCCAGCACGATTTCTGCATTGGAGAGATTTAACGGAGCACTTTCATAACATTCTGAACCTCTTCCTTTGTCTGATCGGCATTCAGATAATCCCATGAATAGAACATAAAGCCGTCGCAGGAAGCCTTCCTTCCCGTTTCAACCTGACGGGCCAGAATGTTATTGGATTTTTTCCAAGTGCCGCTGTCTGCGTCGGAGCCGCTTTTGTAAACGGCAAGGCCGAGGTACAGCTTTACATCTTTATTTACGACCAGCTTTCGCCAGTTCTGCGCGGCCGTGCCGAACGGGAGCACCGGATTTTCAAAATTCACATAGAGCTGCGGGCAGATATAATCGACATAGCCCCGGACGCTGCACCAAGATGCAACATCAGCCCCCATTTTCTTATCGTTCTCAATGTTGCCCTGGGGCGCAATTCCGAACGGCAGATTCGGCTTTACTTCCTTGATTTCACTATAAACAAGCGACACCAGCGCGTTGATATTTCCCTGCCGCCATTCCAGAAGGCTGACCGGCGTACCGCTTTGGGAAGCGGCCGCGCAATAGCTGTCGTAGGCGCTTTTATCGAAGGATGCGTCCTGTGTGGGATAAAAATAATCGTCGAACTGGATCCCGTCCACGTCATAATTTTTCGCGATCTCTTGGGCGCCGTCCGCAATGAGCTTGCGGACCTGTGCGTAGGCGGGATTATAATATTTCCCGTTTGCACAGTCTACTGTCCATCCGGCTTTCGCCGAATCCTTTTTCCATAGATTATAGTTATTTCCCTGCGCCAGAATGGACGGCGATGCCGACGTCTGAATGCGCAAGGGATTGATCCACGCTTGAAGCTTCATGCCTGCCTTATGTGCTGACGCGACCATCAGCGCGAGTGGGTCGTAGCCCGGATCAACGCCCTGTGTGCCGCCGACTACATGGCTCCATGGAAAATACGCAGACTTGTACAAAGCGTCGCCAAACGGACGCACCTGCACAATCAGCGTGTTCATTCCACAATTTTTCGCCCCGGACACAATGGCGTCAAATTTCTTTTGAAAGGCCGCCTCGCTTTTATCGTTGCTTTTACTCATATCCAAGCTCATATACGGCACCCACACCGCGCGCATTTCATCGACCGGTGCTTTCACCTGTTCAGCCGGCGCGGACGCAACCACGGGTGCTGTGTCCGGCTCCGGAATGCTTTGCTGCAGACCGGTTGCAGCATTCGGCTGAAAGGCAGAAGCCTGTTGTGCGGAAACGGCAGGAATCCCTCCGCCCTTTTTGTTTTCCATATTCAACGCCATGGAAACAGCGACCGCCGCCGCAAGCAGGCATATGCAGACGAAAATGCTATGCCGGTCGAAAAGCTTGATTACCATAGAAACCCGTCCTTTCATTTTTACTGTCCGTTCCGCCTTCTGTTTCCGCGGAATAGAGATATTGACAGAAGCGTTTCCATCGTGTAGGATACCATTTAATACATTTCGTAAGGGGGCATATCCATGTTCTTTATCGTGGGGATCACCAACGGCGCACACGATCTGGGAGTCAGAAAATGTGGATTTTTTCCCTGCTGTTCCGCAAATGGGGCGATGGCTCTGGTCACCTGCACCTTTCAGCAGTTTACTTTTTTCTTCCTTCCCCTGTTCCGTTTCAGCAAGCGCTATTTTGTCACCTGTCCAAACTGCGGCGCGGTTTACGAGCTTTCGGCCGATGAGGGAAAGCGCGTTGAAAAGGATTATACAGTTGAAATAGATCCAAGGAAGATGTATATCATCCAAGGCGCTTACCGAAGAACCTGCCCAAACTGTAACTGCCCTGTTGACCCAAACTGCAATTACTGCCCAAACTGCGGCGCAAACCTGCGATAAAAGAGAGGAAAAGACATGCCTGCTTATATATACTGGTGTTCTTATCTGATTATTATTAATTTCATAGCAATCGTTGTGACAATCGTAGACAAGCATAACGCGAAAAAGCATCGCCGGCGCGTTCCGGAGGATGCTCTGCTTTTTCTTGCCGCATTCGGCGGCTCCGTTGGCATGCTGCTTACGATGTATGCAATTCGCCACAAAACGCATCACAAAAAATTTATGTTTGGCATTCCGGTGATTATTACGCTGCAAATCGTCACCGCTTATTATCTATTTTTCCGTTAAACAAATAGAACAGTTTGATATTTCATATCAATCCCAGAAAATCCACACAGCGTCCCAACAGGGCAGGCATACCCCGTCTCCGGATTTCATATACTGTTAGAAAACGGTACCCGCTAACAAATTATGAATGAAAAGGTGTGATGGGTTTGGTAATACATACTGTCCGGCAGGGAGATACCATCTATTCTTTATCAAGAAAGTATGGTACGACCGTTCAAAAGATAATAGCTGATAACGGTCTGGAAAACATCAACCATCTTGTCATCGGCCAAGCAATTGTAATTGACGTAGACAGCGTGCGCCACACCGTATTACCCGGCGAATCACTATATTCCATCGCGCGGATGTATGATACGACGGTCTTTCGTATATTGAGCGCAAACGAAGGGATTACCGACCCTTCCTCCATCAGCGTAGGTCAGATTATTATCATCCCGTTTGCAACTGAAAAATCAGGAACGATTGAAGTAAACGGCTATGCGCAAACGGATATCGAAAACACCACACTAGAACGCACCCTTCCGCACTTAACCTACCTTAGCATTTTCAGCTATCAGGTCAAACCGGACGGAAGCCTGACCGCCATTCAGGATGGCCCGCTTATCGAGGTGGCCCGACGGCAGAGCGTAGCTCCGATGATGGTTATTACCAACATAAAAGAGGGCGGCGGCTTCGGAAGCGAGCTTGCGAATACGATCCTGACCAACGAGACGCTTCAGGACACCCTTCTTGACAATGTCATAGGCATTATGCAGGAAAAAAACTATTTCGGGCTGGATGTCGATTTTGAATATATCTTCCCGCGCGACCGGGAAAACTACAATAATTTTCTGAAAAAAACGGTGGATCGCCTGCATTCTCTGGGCTATATCGTAACAACAGCCCTTGCGCCCAAGACAAGCGGGAGCCAAGCGGGGCTTCTGTATGAAGCGCACGACTATGCGACCCACGGACTTCTGGTTGACCATGTTATCCTGATGACCTACGAATGGGGCTATCTGATGGGGCCGCCCCGTGCGGTCGCCCCGGTTAACCTTGTGGAAGATGTAATACAGTATGCGGTATCGGTTATGCCGAGCAGAAAGATTTTCATGGGAATCCCGAACTACGGCTACGACTGGACCCTCCCCTATATTCAGGGCACCGCGGCGCGTCCGATGACCAATGTGGGCGCAGTAAACCTTGCCTCACAGGTCAGCGCGAACATTCAATTTGACCAAACCGCGCAGTCCCCATTTTTTAATTATTACGACAGGAGCGGAAAGCAGCACATTGTTTGGTTTGAAGACGCCAGAAGCATTGAAGCGAAAATGAAAGTGGTTGCCAAATACAACCTTGGCGGGGTAAGCTACTGGACGATTAACAGCTTCTTCCCTCAAAACTGGGTGGTACAGGACAATATGTTTACCATCAAAAAAGTTTTATAGCAAAAAAGGACTTGGCCGGTTGGCTCAAGTCCTTTTTATTTACAGCCACGAACGGTTGATTTTAATATAAATCATCTTCACAATCTGCGCAAATGTAATATATCCCAGAATAATCACCGCAAGCCAGCCAAAGTATGCCATAGGAAGGCTTGCAAGCCCCACATAAGCGCCGAGCGGTGTAAATGGAATAAGAATACCGATCGCCATGATAACGGACGTCAGGAGCACCACAGGAGTTGCTGCGCGGCTTTGCACGAACGGAAGTTTCGGCGTACGGATCAGGTGGATGATCAAAGTCTGGGAGAGCAGACTTTCAACAAACCATCCGGCGTTAAACAGCGCGATTAGAGCGGGGTTCGTCGCTGTGTTGCAGCCAAATACGAACCACATCAAAAGATAGGTCGCAATATCAAAAACAGAGCTTACCGGCCCGATACAAAGCATAAACTTGCCGATGCTCGTAGCATCCCATTTCCTCGGTACGCAAAGATATTCCACATCCATGTTGTCCCACGGAATGGAAATCTGGGAAATGTTATACAGTAAATCCAGAACAAGAATCTGAACCGGCATCATGGGCAGGAATGGCAGAAACGCACTCGCGACCAGCATAGACAGCATATTCCCAAAATTGGAGCTTGAGGTCATCTTGATATATTTAATGATATTTCCAAAGATTTTGCGTCCTTCAATAACGCCATGCTCCAGCACCATCAAATCCTTTTCCAAAAGGATAATATCCGCGCTCTCCTTGGCAATGTCCACCGCCGTATCGACAGAGATACCTACATCGGCTTTGCTGAGCGCCTGTGCATCGTTGATGCCGTCACCCATAAACCCAACCGTATGACCGATTTCCTGCAGCGCATTGACAACGCGAGCCTTCTGCATCGGAGAAAGCTTGGCGAAAACAGTGGTGTCCCCTGCCTGCCGCATCAGTTCTTCCTCGCTCATTTCCTCTATTTCAGAGCCGAGAAGGATTTTATCGACCGACAGCCCGACGTCACCGCAGATTTTCCGCGTTACTCCTTCGTTATCGCCTGTAAGCACCTTTACCTGAACGCCGTATTCTCCCAGCGCGCTTATAGCGGCGGCGGCAGATTTCTTCGGCGGGTCCAAAAGGCCGAGATAGCCCATCAGTGTCATATCGCTCTCGTCTTTTACTCCGAAGACGCCCTCAACGGACGGGTCTCTTTTCTGGGCAACGGCAATTACCCTCATCCCCTGGGAATTCAATTCTTGCGCCATATTGACAACCTGCCTGCGCAGCTCTTCGGTCAGCGGCAGGACTTCACCCTGATATTCGCAGCAGGAGCAAATCTGGAGGATTTCTTCTACCGCGCCCTTTGTAATAACCTGTGTTTTTCCCTCACGGTTTTTCAGCACGACGCTCATGCGGCGGCGCGCAAAATCAAAAGGAATTTCATCTACTTTGATATATTCGTTATTTAAATAAGTTATGCTTTCTTCATTGGCTTTATCAATAACCGCCAGATCGATCAGGTTTTTCAGCCCTGTCTGAAAATAACTATTCAGATAAGCATACTTCAAAACTCTTTGGTCTTCTATGCCCTGTACGTTTAAGTGGCGCTCAATAACGATTTCGTCCCTTGTCAGCGTACCGGTCTTGTCGGTACAGAGAATGTCCATCGCACCGAAATTCTGAATCGAATTCAAATGCTTTACCACGGTCTTCTGGCGGGACATGCTGACGGCTCCCTTGGCCAGATTCGTCGTTACGATCGTCGGCAGCATTTCCGGTGTTAAACCAATGGCAACGGAAATGGCAAATAAAAGCGCTTGAATCCAGTTGTGCTTCGTAAGACCGTTCAGCAGGAATACAACCGGAACCATAACCAGCATAAAACGAATCATCAGAAAGCTTACGGAATTCACACCCTTATCAAAACTGGTGGGTGCACGTTCGCCGGAAAGTGCCCTGGCCATGTTGCCGAAATACGTGTTATCCCCGGTGGCAAGCACAACGGCAAGAGCGGAACCGCTCACGACATTGGTACCCATAAAGCAGATATTCCGAAGATCAAACAGGTTGTCTTCCTTTTTCGTTCGGTCCGGATCGGAGAATTTTTCAATTGGTTCGGATTCACCCGTCAGCGCCGACTGGCTGATAAATAAGTCCTTTGCCTTTAAGATCCGCAAATCGGCGGGGATCATGTCGCCGCCCGCAAGAACAACGATATCGCCCGGCAGTAGGTCGGCCATCGGTATTTCTTCGCGTCCGTTTTCACGGCGAATAACCGTTGCTGTTGTTTTTACCATAGATTTCAGGCTTTCCGCTTCTTTTCCGGAACGGAATTCCTGAAAGAAGCGCAGGCCGCCGCTGATCAGCACAAGGGTCAGAATCACGATAACCGCAGCCGGACTCCTTTCTTCCGGTTTTGCAAGCTCGACTTCGGTAATAAAGGAGATTGCGGCAATTACAAGCAACACAAAGGTAAACGGATTCTCGAACGCCTTTATTAATTGTATATACCATGGCTTTGGCTTCTCATGGGATATTTCATTGCTTCCGTACTGTTCGGAGAACATTTCAACGTCAACAATATCCAACCCTTTTTCCCTTGTCTTAAGGGTAGAAAGCAGAATATATTTTTCCATGTTCGAATATTCTTTGAGTTTCTTTGCAATGGCCTGCGCGCTGATATCTGTCATTTGTGTTTTCTTCATTTTAACACCTCCTGCGGGGTTTTTAAGGAAAAAAGTCCCCTGCCTGATTGGGCAAGGGACGAAAGATTCTGTTGTGCAATCACATACAATTAATATTGAGTTCAGCAGACGACCGCCCTGCTTTCGGGACAAGGCAACCGAATTAGAGAAATCAGTTTTTCAGGTACACAGGCTGGACGGGTGCTTTCTCCGCGTAGTCCGGCACAAGCGAAGGCAGGCGAAGCTGGCTTTCCAGGCACTCCGAACCGATGCCCATCGCTGAATACATAAAAATAAACAATAAGCCGGTCTGAATCCAAAGAATCGTCACATCGGTCATACCGTGCACAGCGGTAGCAACCAATGCCGCTGTAAAAAGAATATTCATATTCATCCCAATATTATTTTTGAAACGAAGCAACAAAAGCTTTAGCTGAGCAAGACAGTAAATTCCGATTGCTCCAAAACCGACAAAGCCAAAATTCAACAGGGTGTCCAGCAATAAATTATGGCAATGATAGGTTTTGTAGCCTCCAAGCTGTTCACAGATCATCTGATAGGAAAGCGCGCCTGTTCCAAAGAAAGGATGCCTTGTAATGCCGCGGAGCGCAGTCGTCCAAATTGAGAGCCTTTGGCCGCAGGTGCTGTCGATTGCTTCAAGGCCCCGCGGAAAAATCGAGGGAAAAATAGCCCCAACCGTAACAAAGGCCGCTGCAACACAAACCAACCCAACCGCAAGGGCATAGCGGTTCTTCAACACCAGCATCGTCATGACGGCGCATGCGGTAGCTATGAAGGCGGAACAGCTAGCCGACAGATAAAGTCCAATCAAGTTGAGTTCAATAACGGCAAGATAAAAGTTCTTTTTTTGTTTGTTGGTAAATATGCGATATATGGCAATAATGATTATAAATTCAATCATCATTCCATAACAGTTCGCGTTATGGAATACGGAAACCGGGCGGTATCGCGGCGCCAGACCGTAAACGGTTACTTTCTGGTAAACGGCGATCGCAACGCACCAGAGGCTCGCGATACACGTAAGATCCATTACTTTGTTAAAAAGAGAACGGTTCATTACGCTTCGAACATAGAACGCACAGGTAGCTGCAGCGAGAATAACGATTGCGTACACCATTCCCCAGTAATTATTATAGATTGCGGATATAAAAAACGGAATAATCAGAAAACCAAGAAGAAACTTTGAATAAGGAGAAGAAAATGCTTTTGTCCTTACTTTACAGTTAATCATCGTCATAATGGCGATTCCGCAGGTTACAACAACGCTGAAGTAAAAGGGTACAAATACGGAAGCCGCCAACAATAAAACGAGCATGCTGTCAATATCCTGGATCGGAAGTTTTAATTTTCGAAAGTCAAATTTTATCATATTCAACATATTCGATAAGATTCAGACCCCCTTTTCTCATTTTACGATCTGTGAAATTTAATCCACTCAGCATTTCACATTTTTTTATTATACCATAACGTTTTTTGGAAACAAGATAAATTATGATTGAATATGCGACTTTAACGATTCATAATTTATGTGTTTTGACGAAAATTGTTATCAATTTTTAAAGTTTTTTGCAAATTACGTTTTGCTTTGTCGTATATAGTATAATGAATTTCAATGCGAAACATACATGAATAGGGGACAAAATACATGACACTTGATGAAAGCTGCTCCAAAGGATTAACGCAGGAGGAGGTGGAATCCCGCCAACAGCGGGGTCTTGTAAACGGAACAGATGAAATAAAAACCAAATCGATCGGACAGATTATATTAAATAACCTTGTTACGCCATTTAATATTTTAAATGTAGCGCTTGCCGCTTTAATCGTTATGGTAGGGTCCTTCAAGAATCTGTTGTTTATGGGTGTTATCATCTGCAACACCCTTATTGGAACAATACAGGAAATCCGGGCAAAAAAAACAATCGACCGGCTGAAGCTGATCGCGGCGCCGAAAGCCGGCGTCATGCGGGGCGGGGTAAAGCAGGAGCTCCCCGTTGAGGACCTGGTATTGGACGACATCCTGATTCTGACAAGCGGAAATCAGGTTTGCGCGGACTGCGTGGTCGTTGACGGCGAATGCGAAGTCAACGAATCGTTAATTACCGGCGAGCAGGATCCTATCTTAAAAAAAGCCGGGGATCACCTTTTAAGCGGAAGCTTCATTGCAAGCGGAAGCTGCTGTGCAAGGGTTGAACACATCGGTGCGGAAAATTATGCGTCAAAAATCACGAAAAACGCCAAATATTTAAAAAAGCCGAACTCCGAAATTATGAACTGGATTAATAAAATCATAAAATATATTGGTTTTTCCATCATCCCGATCGGTACCCTTCTATTTTACAAGCAGTATTTTCTGTCCGGGGAACCTTTTCAGCGCGCCGTTGTCGGCACCGTTGCCGCTTTGATCGGCATGATTCCGGAGGGGCTTGTCCTTTTGACTAGTGTCGTGCTGGCCGTCAGCGTCATGCGTCTGGCGTATCATAAGGCGCTGGTGCAGGAGTTATATTCGATTGAAACGCTTGCGCGCGTGGATACGCTCTGCCTTGACAAAACAGGCACGATCACGGAAGGGATCATGCAGGTGGACGCAATCCTTTCGCTTTCCGATCGAACAAAAGTAGATATCGAAAACGCCATCGCCGCCTTAATCAACACGTTAAACGATGAAAACCCAACAGCCAACGCAATCAGGGGGCTCGGCCTTGCCACGCCGGATTGGGAATACACGCACAAAGTTGCGTTTTCATCCGCCCGCAAATGGAGCGGGGCCACGTTCCGCAGCGAGGGCAGCTATCTGTTAGGCGCGGGGGAATTTATTCTAAAAGACGATTTTTCGAAAATCAGCGCTCTTGTAAAGGAGCATTCTGCTCTAGGGCAGCGCGTCCTTCTTCTGGCCCATTCCCCAGACCCGATCCAAGGCAACGAGCTTCCGGCAACCATCGAGCCTGTTGCCCTGATTTTATTAAGCGATAAAATTCGGAAAAACGCAAAAAGAACCCTGTCGTTTTTTGCCGACCAGGGTGTGGACATTAAGGTGATTTCCGGCGATAACCCGGTAACCGTTGCAAATATCGCAAAAAAGGCGGGATTGAAAAACGCAGACAAGGTCATCGACGCTTCCCTGCTATTGACCAAGGACGATTTAAAAGACGCGGCGGAAAAATATACTGTGTTCGGACGCGTAACTCCCCAGCAAAAACTGGACCTTGTCAAAGTTTTGAAGGAGCAGGGGCATACGGTTGCCATGACGGGCGACGGTGTGAACGACGTGCTCGCTTTAAAGGAAAGCGATTGCAGTATCGCCATGGCCTCCGGAAGCGACGCTTCGAAAACGGTGTCGCAAGTCGTCCTGTTGGATTCGGATTTTGCAAGCATGCCACGGATTGTAAACGAAGGAAGGCGTTCGATTAATAATTTACAGCGTTCCGCTTCCCTGTTCCTTGTCAAGGCGATTTTTTCCGCAATCATTGCCGTACTTTTTATCTTTGTAAACTGCGGTTATCCATTCCAACCGATTCAATTCACGCTGATCAATGCGGTGACCATTGGGATTCCATCCTTTATCCTTGCTTTGGAACCGAACCGGGAACGCATACAGGGAAGCTTTATGATCAACGTCATGCGGAAATCGCTGCCGGGCGCGCTAACCATGTCGACAAATATACTCTTCCTCGTATTAATCGCGTGCAGCTTGAAATTTTCCCACGAGCAAATTTCCACAATGGCAGTAATCGTCACCGGTTATACCGGGCTGCTTACCCTATTTAAGGTCTGCATCCCGTTTAATATCAAGCATGCCGTTCTGTTTTGGCTGATGACGGGCATTTTTGTGGTTGCCATGCTCTTCTTTAAACCGTTTTTCTCCCTTGTGAATTTAACCTTACCCATGCTGCTAATTCTCGCTCCGTTGCTGCTTGCAGCCACCAGTTTAATGGCTCTGTATTACCATATGATTGAAAAAGTAATTATGAAAAAAGCAAAGTAGACCTTTCAAGTTAATGTTCCTAACATAACCCAGATAATCCGGTTTTAATCGATAGAACCAAACGGAAAGATATTACAAAAGGACAGCGCCGAAGAAACTTCGCGCTGTCCTTTTTCTATGCATTCCCCGCAAGGATGTCATCCAGAAAATTCTCAATATCCGTAAAAACTTCCTGCCGGTTTATTTCACATAAGATTGAATGCTTTGCGCCGGGGTACAAAATCAGCCGCACATCATGGCCGGTCTTTTTCAGCTTCCGCGCAACCTGACGCACGCCCTTTCCGAACCCGCCCACCGGGTCGCTGTCCCCGGAAATCAGCAAAATAGGGATTTGCGGCATCTTTTTAAACCAGCTCGGGGAAGCTACCCGCTCCTGTAAAAGAAGAATATCCCGGTAACCGGACACGGTAAAATCAAAACCGCAGAGCGGATCCTTTATATATTTTTCCACCTCGTCCGCATCACGCGAAATCCAGTCCGCCGGAATGGAAAGCAGGGCAAAATTCCTGGTGCTATTGACCGAAGCCATCTTTTTGAATATCACGTCGTGTCCCTTTTCGCCCTTCTTTTTCACGGCGGTATTGCAAATCATCTTCTGCACTTTTATAGCGGCTTTCGGCACACTCCCGCACGTCCCCATAATTACCGCGCCGGCCAGTTCGCTGCCGTGCTGCGCACAGTAGGATCTGACCAAAAGGGAGCCAAGGCTGTGGCCCATGAGAATATAGGGCGCTTCGGGATAATCCCTGTGGATGAGCGTATAAAGCTTGTGCATATCCTGGACCAGATTCTGGAAGCCGCCTTTTCCGAAATAACCGTAGGAGCCTCCTGCAGAAACAGATTTCCCGTGCC
This sequence comes from Caproiciproducens galactitolivorans, assembly GCF_029266045.1. Taxonomy (NCBI): domain Bacteria; kingdom Bacillati; phylum Bacillota; class Clostridia; order Eubacteriales; family Acutalibacteraceae; genus Caproiciproducens; species Caproiciproducens galactitolivorans. The sequence continues at coordinate 52,914 of NZ_JAJUFJ010000010.1, forward strand.
CCAAATGGTCGTTTACCGCAACCGCAAAGCCCTTGGATGCCATATATTTTGCAAATTCAACGTAAAGCAGGCTGTGTTCCGACATGCCGTGCGCGATTTGCAAAACGCCCTTGACGTTTGCCTTTTCCGCCGGCTCCAAAATCCTTACAAAAATCCGTTCATCCTCCACACAGGAATCAAAAGACAGTTCTCTTTTCTTGATATCCAACTTTCCCACCTCTTCACGCTGCTTTCATCCTATACCATATTATATCGCAAAGAGGAGAAAAAAGATCGTATGAATTGTAAACAATTCTAGACGGCAATATTATAAATGACAAAATAATGAAAAACCGACCCGCCAAGGACAAAAAGGTGCCACACACTATGCATATATTTCATCTTCTTGCCTAAGCCGTATATGACCGCACCGACCGTATAAAGCACGCCCCCCAGAAGCAAATACAGAATGGAACGGGAGTCAAGCTTCTGCATCAGCGGCTGAAAGAAAAATATCACAAACCAGCCGAGCGCGATGTAGCAAACCATGGAAAATGTTTTAAAACGGTTCAAATTGATCGCGTTCAGAACAACCCCTATGATTGCCACCGTCCATACAATGGTAAACATCAGCCATCCGGTCGCCCCGCCGAAGCACAACAGGGAAATCGGCGTATAGGTACCCGCAATCAACAGGAAAATGGTACAATGGTCGAGAATCCGGCAGATTTTTTTGCCGTTGCAGATACCGAGCGCATGATACAGGGTGGAAACCGCATACAACAGAATCATGGTCGCTCCGAAGATCGACACCGCCGTTGTCGTCAGCGCATCATGCCGCCCGTACATCAGCAGCGCCACCAAACCGGCAATGGCAAGCCCCACGCCCACGCCGTGCGTTGCGGCATTGAGGATTTCCTCCAGCACCGTATAATCCGGCAGTTCCAGTTCGCTTCTCCGGACCGCCCTCCACGCCGTTTTATTTATTTTGTTTATACTGTTGTCTACCATGATATCACCATCTTTTAAATATTATATTATGTAGTATTTAATACTAGGTAATAGTGTATCGCGGTACAATGGATTTGTCAAGGGGAAACTCCCTCTAAATTAAACGGCGGGATAAAATCCCGGCTTGCCGATTTTCTTTCCTGAACGAAACCGTCCAAATTCAGTCGGAACAGATGCTCCTGTACCTTATGGTATTCCCGTGCCGTAATCCGGCGGTTGATTTCGGGAAAATCCTCCGCTTTGCCGCAGGGAATATATTGCGCCATCAAACTGACCAGAACGCCGGCGGGCAGGCTTTCCCCCAGCCAGTCGAGGACGGCGATGGAATTGCGCGTATTCCCCGGCAAAATGAGATGCCGCACAATGGTGCCGCGCGTCATCATGCCTTCCGCGTCAAACGCGGCCGGACCGGTCTGGCGCGCCATTTCAAGTACGGAGGCCTTCGCGTTTTCCACATAATTCGGCGCGCCGGAATATTTTTGCGCAAGCAGGTTGTCCGCATATTTGAAATCGGGCAGGTAAATATCAATCCACCCGTCGAGCATTTTCAGCGTTTCCGGATTTTCATACCCGCCGGAATTATAAACGACCGGCAGCTTTGTTTTCCGGAGTGCAAGTGCCTTTAAAATCGCCGGAACAAAATGCGTTGGATTCACCAGATTAATATTGTGCGCCCCCTGTTCCGCAAGACGGTCAAATATGTCCGCCAATTCCTGCGCGCTGATAATTTTCCCCACTTCTTTTTCCGTACTGATCCGATAATTCTGGCAGAAAACGCACTTCAGACAGCAGCCGGTAAAGAAAACCGTGCCGGAGCCGCGCTTCCCGCTGATACAAGGTTCTTCCCAAAAATGAAGCGCTGCGCGCGCGACAACCGGATTTGCGCCCATCCCGCAGAAGCCGGCGCCTTGGTTTTCCGTTCGAAGCGCACCGCAGCCACGCGGACAAAGGGTGCAGTGCTGAATCGTCAAGCTCTCCCCTCCGTCAGGCACATCATTGCGGCAAGCCCGCCGCGTTTTCCGCCGGTTGCGCGGTGCGACCAAAGCCATTGGGCGTTGCAGCGCGTACACAGTCCCGCAACCGAAATCTGCTCCTGAGGAATACCGGCGTGCATTAGTATGCGCCGATTTGCCTCCCATAAATCGATATGATATTTTCCTCCCCCGTTGTTTACGATAAATTCCTGCGGTTTCAGTTCTGTTAGTTTGGAAAATTCTTCATAAACCGGCGTGTCCACTTCAAAGCATTCGGGGCCGATGGACGGTCCGACCGCGGCAACAAGGTCACGGGGGCTGCTCCCAAATTCCCTCCCCATAGCTTTAACCATTTTCGCACCGATTCCGGCGACCGTACCACGCCAGCCCGCATGGGCCAATCCGATCGCACGCCTTGCGGGGTCAAGGAAAAACAGCGGGACGCAGTCCGCATAGAAAGTCACCAGCGTGACATCTGGTTCATCCGTGATCAAGCCGTCCACACTTTGGATATCCTTGGGTTTCCAGATACCCGTTCCCCGGTTCCGGGCACCCACCCTGCGAATAAAGGTTCCGTGATCCTGCGCGGAAGCTACCAGCGTGGTATAATCAAATCCCGCAGCGGAACAGAAGCGATGGAAATTCTCCGTTACATCCTCGTCAGAGTCGCCCCGCCCGAAATTTAAATTCATCGAGGCAAATTCCTTTTTGCTGACCCCGCCGATCCGGGTAGAAAAGGCATGCCTTACAAAGCCGTATTTTTCAAATTCCAGGAACGTAAGATAGGCAACGCCCCCTTTTTCATAGAATTTCATATTTTTACTGTCGTAATTCATAATGCCTCCAACAATTGATGATTTTTTGATTGTAGCATAGGGAAATCCGGAATGCAAACGGGCAGCGGCTCCCCTTTCCTCCCCCGCTATACTTATATATAATACTGCAGGAAGGCCGCGAGCGGAAGCAAGCGCCAGGGCACAAAAAAAGGAGAGCCGTCAGCTCTCCTCTTGAGGATTTTGCTCCTCTCTTTGATCCTTGTCGGATGGAACCGGAAGGATCCCTTTTTTTACAACCATGCCCTCATATTTCAGTTTAAACTGAACCCGGCCGTAAAACCGGTGATGGCAGTGCCAGCAGACAAACTCCGCGCGGTAGCTTTTATTTTTAAGCTGCCAGTCGCCCGTGCGGTGCGCACGCCGCCCGCAGAAATCGCAGGTAAAGCGCAGGTCGTTCCGCCGGATCAGCGGATGGTTTAAGTCGCAGATGATCACCGTTTTAAACAGCAGCTTGTCGTAAAACTCCTGCGCAGTCGCGTCCTGAATCAGCGGTTTAATTGTTTCGGGGTCATACAGCTTTCGTAAGCACTGGAGGGACAAAAGGCTGTCCCCCAAAGCGCGGTGGTGGTCATAGCCTTCTTCGTTAATGTTTAAAAGCTGCGCTGCGGTACTCAAGCCCATCTGCTTGGTCTTGTCGTAATTCAGCAATTTTTCACAGTATTCCTGTAAATTAACATACCGCTTTAGAAAAGGTATGCGCTCATTTCCGCAGAAATAGCGGCAGTTTTCAATCAAGGCGAGGATATCGGAGGTGCCCCATGTCATAAAAATCGCGTCACCCGCCCATTTTTTAAAGCGGCTGGTAACCTGCATGAATTGAAGGCCGTCCTGCAATTCTTCATTGGTTATGCTGGTCAGCGTCTTTATTTTACCGCTCAGTTTCTTCCCAACCTGAGGCCGCACCAAGGATTCAAAGGTATCTACAATCTGTAGGTTTTCATCAACCTTCACGGCGCCGAATTCGATGATTTCGTTGATAAAGCCTTTCAATTTCCGGCTGTAGGTACCATTCCATTCCAAATCAAGTATAATATACATTTTATTTTTTCTTGCTGGCTTGCTTCATGCGCAGCTCTTTGCTCAGAATCTTCTTGCGCATGCGGATACTTTTCGGCGTCACTTCAACCAGCTCATCGTCGCGAATAAATTCCAGACATTGCTCCAGGCTTAAAACGGTATGAGGCGTCAGCTTCAGCGCCTCATCCGAACCGGCGGCCCGGGTATTGGTAACATGCTTCTTCTTACAGACATTTACAACAATATCGTCGGATTTCGGGCTTACGCCCACGATCATGCCTTCATAAACCTCAACGCCCGGCCCAATAAACATGCGGCCGCGATCCTGTGCATAGAACAGGCCGTATCCGGTGGATTCGCCGGTCTCATGCGCAATCAGCGCGCCCTGCGGACGCGTCTGGATGTCGCCTTTATAGGGTTCGTAACCATCGAAAACGCTGTTCATGATGCCGTTGCCGTTGGTGTCCGTCAGGAATTCCTGCCGGTAACCCATAAGCCCGCGCGCCGGAATCTTGAATTCCAGATGGCTCATCCCGGTATCGCGGGTGCCCATATTCACAATTTCCGCCCTGCGCGTGCCAAGCTTTTCCATAACCACGCCCACGTAATTATCCGGAACCTCTATCATAAGAAGCTCAATCGGTTCACATTTTTTCCCGTCAATGGTTTTATAGATAACCTGTGGGGCGGATACCTGAAATTCATAGTTCTGGCGGCGCATCTGCTCAATCAGGATGGAGAGGTGCAGTTCCCCTCTTCCGGACACCTTGAAGGTATCGGGGGAATCGGTTTCCTCCACGCGCATTGCCACGTTGGTTTCCACTTCTTTAAACAAACGGTCGCGCAAATTGCGGGATGTCACATATTTTCCTTCCCGCCCCGCAAACGGGCTGTTGTTTACCATAAACAGCATGGAAACAGTCGGCTCATCAATCTTAACAAACGGAAGGGGATCGACACAATCGGGCGAACAGGCGGTTTCGCCGATATTCAGCCCCGGAATTCCGGAAACAGCGACCAGATCGCCTAATTTTGCCTCCTGCACTTCCACACGCTTCAAGCCTTCAAACTGATACAGCTTCGTAATCTTCGCATTTTTCTGCTCGCCGTCCCGGCAGCAGAGAACCACGTTATCCCCGTTGTGAACCTCTCCGCGTTCCACGCGGCCGATACCGATTCTTCCGACATAATCATCGTAATCGATATTGGAAAACAGAATCTGCGTCGGACCGTTGAGGTCGCCCTTCGGCGCGGGGATGTGCTCCAGAATCGCGTCAAAAAGCGGTTTCATATCGGTACCCGGAACTTCGGGATCCGTTGTAGCGTAACCGTCGCGCCCGGAAGCATAGATTACTGGGAATTCAAGCTGATCGTCATTTGCGCCAAGCTCAATAAACAAATCGAGGACTTCATCAACCACCTCAGCCGGCCTAGCACCCGGGCGGTCAATTTTGTTTACGACAACCAGAGGGCTTTTGCCAAGGCCAAGCGCTTTTTTCAATACGAACCGCGTCTGCGGCATGCATCCCTCAAACGCGTCGACCAACAGCAGAACGCCGTCAACCATCATCAGGATCCGTTCCACCTCGCCGCCGAAATCGGCGTGGCCGGGCGTGTCGACAATATTAATTTTAACGCCGTTATACATAACGGCTGTATTCTTGGAGAGGATTGTGATGCCGCGTTCACGTTCCAGATCATTCGAATCCATCACGCGCTCCACAACATTTTCGTTGGCCCGAAATATACCGCTTTGCTTTAAAAGCTGGTCAACCAGCGTTGTTTTCCCGTGGTCGACGTGCGCAATGATCGCCACATTCCGAATGTCGATTCTAGAGTCCATAATTGATATTACCTCTTTAATAATTATATTCATTCACAATAATTTCACAAAACTTTTTTATTATAGCATAAAACATCCTGTTTGTGAATAAGACAAGCTAAATAGAAAAAATTGTTCGAAAAAACGCCGGTAAAACACCGGCGCTTTGCATTTTAAGGAAAGATTTGTTACTTTTTATATGGATGGTTCAATTGATAGCCCAACTTTTCCGCCAACGATACCCACTGCAAATCATGCGCGTCCCGGCTTGGATACAGATGGCGTTTCAAAATGAAAACATCTATAAGGTTGCAAATTCCGAAAAATGAATTTTCGTGTCTTATCCATCAAGCAAAGCATGAAAAAAGGACATACCTAACTGGAAGGTATGTCCTTAACTGGAGCGAACGACGAGGCTCGAACTCGCTACCTCCACCTTGGCAAGGTGGCGCTCTACCAGATGAGCTACGTTCGCATTGCTTGGTGCGAGAGTTATTATACGACAAAAGACGATCTTTTGTCAAGCCTCTTTTTTTAATTCAAATGTGTTTTTTTAGCAATTCCTTATTTGACAAGCTTATGTTATAATAACAAAGTGAATTTACTCGTTTTGAAAGGTGACCTGTATGAGCTGTTCTATTAATCTTGGAGAGTGGAACTCCATCTTTGCCGTTCCCTGCTCCGTTGTTGATAAACATATTAAATTAGCGGGTTCCGTCCAGTTGAAAGTCCTTTTGTGGGAACTCCGGCATGCGGGGGAACGCTTTGATGCCGCGGATATTGCAAAGGCGCTGGGCATTGACCGGGCCGATGTGAGCGACGCGATGCTCTACTGGCAGCAAACCGGGCTGTTCGCTGAAAAAGACGGGGAATTCGTTCCTGCCGGGGGAACCTCAGAAGCGGAAACCACAAAAACGGCAGAAGAGGCCCCGGCTGCGAAACCGACACAGGCACCGGAGAAGCCTAAAAGGATTCTTTCCCGCCCACAGAAGCCCGACAACGCGTTCGTTGCAAAGCGAATCGCGGAGTCCAAAGAAATTGCCTGCCTGATGCAGGAAGCCGAACAGATTCTCGGACGGTTGATTTCCAACGGCGACTCCGCCATGCTGTTAATGCTGCACGACCATTATGGCCTTCCCTGCGACGTGATTATCATGCTGCTGCAATACGCTGTCAGCATCGGCAAGGCCAATTCTAGGTACATAGAAAAAGTGGCCATGAACTGGGCCGACGAAGAAATCTTTACCCATGAAAAAGCGGAGGAAAAGCTGCGCCGCCTGGATGAAAGCAAAAAAGCATGGCATGCGGTGGAGCAGGCAATCGGGATTATGCACCGCGCGCCTTCCTCGAAGGAGCAGGCTTTCGCCTCTGTCTGGATTAACGAATGGAAATTCAACACCGCGCTGATCCACGAGGCGTATGAGCGCAGCGTGGACAACACCGGCAAATTCAGTCCCAGCTATATGAATAAAATCCTGGAGCGCTGGCACAAGGAAGGAATTTCCACGCTGGAACAGGCGCAGAAGGATAAGGAAGAGCGTGCGGCGGCCCGCAAAGGCGGCAGGAAGCCGATAACAACCTATGATATTGAGGAATACGAACGCTCCGGCGTTTTTGATAATTTTGACAGGAAGTGATTGCATTGGGTTACAGCAGGGAAATTTATGAAAGCGCGGAAAGGATTCTTGCAGAACGCCGTAAAACGGCCGAAAACGCCGCGGCCGAGCGCAAATCCATATTTTACAGTTGTTACCCGGAAGCAAAAAAAATCGAATCCGCACTGTCTAAAACCGCCATTGCCGCGGCGCGCGCCATTTTCGGCGGCGGCAACGCAAAGGAGCAATTAACGAAGCTGAAGCAGGAAAATCAGATGCTGCAAAACCAGATGAACGAACTGCTCGCATCCGCCGGGCACAACTCGGATTATCTGGAGCCGCCCTATGTTTGCAAAAAGTGCAGCGACACCGGCTATATTGACGGCAGGATGTGTTCCTGCATGAAAAAGCTTCTTCGGGCGCAGGCTTACGAAAATCTGAACAAGCTGACGCCGCTTTCCCTTTCCACTTTTGAGAGCTTTTCGCTCGATTATTACCCGGACATTGCGGAAAACGGCAGGGAGTCCCCGCGCAGAATTATGGAAAAGGTTTTTTACAACTGCCAGAATTACGCCCGCAATTTTTCGCTCTCCTCCCCCAGCCTGATTATGCAGGGTGGTACGGGGCTCGGCAAGACCCATATGTCGCTAGCAATTGCCAATACAGCGATCAAAAAAGGCTTCGGCGTTGTATACTGTTCCGTTAACAACATCATCACCCAGCTGGAACACGAACATTTCGGCCGCGATGCACAGGGGGATACCGACAGGCTCCTTCTGGAATGCGACCTGCTGATTCTGGACGATCTGGGGACGGAATTCCGTAGCGCGTTTTCCTGCGCAGAAATTTATAATATCGTAAACACAAGATTAATGACGCAGAAACCAACCATTATCAGTACCAATCTATCCCTGCAGGAGCTTCAGGAACGGTACACAGAACGTTTCGCCTCCCGGATTATGGGCGATTACGTCCGCGTGCTGTTCTGCGGGAAAGACAACCGGCTCCAGAAACGCCTAAGAAACCAAACATAAGCAACGCCACTTATTACCTATATCCAAATACATGGAAAGCCGCATGAGTCCTGTATTCATGCGGCTTTTTTTACTACTGTATTTATTTGTTAAAAATTACCTATTATTATATTTATAAGAATTATTGATATATGAAAGAGGATATGCTATACTGTGTAAAATTCCGTTTCAGCCGAACAGCTTCCGCCAATCTTACATCGCAGGGAGATCGTTTGGCTTTTCTTTGAAAAAATTTCAATAGGAAAGGTTGTGGTGTTAGGGTTGGAAAAAAAGCTGGCTTTATACGGCTTTAACAACCTCACAAAAACACTTAGCTTCAACATCTACGATGTGTGCTATGCAAAAAGTGAGAGAGAGCAAAAGGACTATATTGCTTATATTGACGAGCAATACAATTCGGAAAGATTAACGAAAATCTTATGCGATGTGACCGATATCATAGGTGCGCATGTCCTAAACATTTCCAAACAGGATTATGACCCGCAGGGCGCTTCCGTTACACTTCTAATTTCGGAAGAAGCCATTCCAAGGCACATGATCGACAAATCCTGCAGCCACAGCCTCTGTGATTTGCAGGACAGCCGCGAAACGGTAGTCGCTCATCTGGACAAGAGCCATGTTACCGTGCATACCTATCCGGAATACCATCCCGACAACTCGATTGCAACTTTTCGCGTGGATATTGACGTATCAACCTGTGGGAAAATATCACCTTTAAACGCGCTCGACTATTTAATCGGCAGCTTTGATTCCGATATTATTACCATTGATTACCGCGTGCGTGGCTTCACTCGGGATGTGAACGGCAAGAAATTATTTATTGACCATGATATTACCTCGATACAGGATTATATAAATAAAGAAACTTTAAAGAAATATGACGCAACCGACATCAACGTCTATCAGGCGAATATTTTCCATACAAAAATGCTGATTAAGGAAATCGTTCTACAGAATTATTTATTCAATACCGATTCCTATGAGCTGCCGCCCATGCAGCGGCTGACCATAACCGACAGCCTGCGGCGCGAAATGATTGAAATTTTCAGCGGCACCAATGTTTACTGAGAGGGTGAGGAAAAATGAATCATCTGTCTCAGGAAAAAACGCCGATTTTGACGGCCCTCAATAAATACCGTATGGATCGTATTGTCCCGTTTGACGTGCCGGGCCATAAGCAGGGGCGCGGCAACCCCCGGCTGACCCAGTTTTTAGGGGAACAATGCCTTTCGGTGGACGTAAATTCCATGAAGCCGCTGGACAATCTCTGCCATCCGGTTTCCGTTATTAAGGAAGCGGAAGAACTGGCGGCAGATGCATTCCGCGCCGCAAACGCCTTTTTCATCGTAAACGGAACAACGGCGGCCGTACAGTCGATGATTCTGGCGACCTGCAAACGGGGCGACAAAATCATCCTTCCCCGCAACGTGCACATTAGCGCAATCCACGCGCTGATTTTATGCGGTGCACAGCCCGTCTATGTGAATCCGGGCGTAAACGCCCGGCTCGGCATTCCTCTTGGAATGACACTCGAGGATGTAAAAGCAGCGGCCTCACAAAATCCGGACGCCAAAGCGGTTCTGGTAAATAATCCGACCTATTACGGGATCTGCTCCGATTTAAAATCCATTACGGAGCTGGCGCATTCGCACAATATGCTAGTGCTTGCGGACGAAGCGCACGGAACCCATTTCTATTTCGGCGAAGGTCTTCCCCCTTCCGCCATGTCCTGCGGCGCGGACATGGCGGCTGTCAGCATGCATAAAACCGGCGGCTCGCTTACACAGAGCTCCCTTCTGTTAACGGGGAAGAGGATGAATCCCGGCTGTGTCCGCCAGACGATCAATCTGACGCAGACAACAAGCGGATCCTACCTTCTGCTGACCTCATTGGATATTGCACGCAGCAATCTTGCTTTGGACGGGAAAGCCATGTTCCGAAAGGTCGTTTCCCTTGCGCAGTACGCGCGGGAAGAAATTAACAAAATCGGGGGATACTATGCGTTTTCCACCGAACTCTGCGACGGCAAAGCGGTTTATGACTTCGACACCACAAAGCTTTCCGTTTTTACAAGGGATATCGGCCTTGCCGGCATTGAAGTGTACGATATCCTTCGCGATGAATACGGCATTCAGATTGAATTCGGCGACATAGGCAATATCCTTGCGATTATTTCCCCCGGCGACAGCGAATTTACGATTGAACGGCTGGTCGCCGCGCTGGCGGAAATCAAGCGCCGGTATGCAAAGGACCCATCCGGAATGTTCGACCACGAATACATCAGCCCTCAGGTGGAAATGACCCCGCAGGACGCGTTCTATGCGGAGAAAAAGATGGTTTCCATCCGAGCAGGGGCGGGCTGCCTCTGCGCCGAATTTGTCATGTGCTATCCTCCGGGAATCCCGATTCTGGCGCCGGGCGAGCGGATAACGGAAGAAATCATCGATTATATTCTCTATGCAAAAGCGAAGGGATGCTTTCTGTCGGGAACGGAAGACATCACGATTGAAAATCTAAAAGTAGTGGATGTGTAAAGATATGGACTTATGGTTTACGGAAGAACATACAAAGGACGTCCGTTTTTCCATCCGGGTGGAAAAACAGATTCATTCCGAGCAAAGCAGATATCAGCGCATCGACGTGTTTGAATCGGATGAATTCGGGCGTCTTCTAACTCTTGACGGCCAAATCATGCTGACGGAAAAGGACGAATTTATTTACCACGAAATGATCGTGCACGTGCCGATGGCGGTAAATCCCAACATAAAAAACGTTTTGGTGATCGGCGGCGGCGACGGCGGTACCGTCCGGGAGCTGACCCAGTACCGTTCGATTGAAAGGATTGATCTGGCGGAATTGGACGAGCGCGTTCTGGAGGTCAGCCGCAAGTATTTCCCCCGGATATCCCAAAACCTTTCCGACCCCCGCGTTTCCTTTTCTTTTGAAGACGGGTTAAAGTTTATCCGCGAAAAGGAAAAGGAATACGACCTGATTCTAGTGGATTCTACTGATCCGTCCGGCCCGGGCGAAGGGCTGTTTACCAAAGAATTTTACGGAAGCTGCTGCAACGCGCTGAAGGAGAACGGCATTCTGGTAAATCAGCAGGAATGCGCGTATTACGCGGATTATTCCAAATTCATGAAACGGGCGTATCAACGCATGCGGGAAATTTTTCCGGTCTGCCGGATTTATCAGGCACAGATTCCTTCTTATCCATCCGGGAACTGGGTGTTCGGCTTTGCCTCCAAGGGGCTGGATCCGGTTTCCGATTTACAGTCCACAAAATGGAAAGCGCTTGGGCTAAAAACCCGGTACTACAACACAGACGTTCATGTCGGCAGCTTTGCAATTCCGAATTACATCCGGGATATGCTAACCGATGCCACAGAGTAGCGAGAATTTAAAAAACGGGTGCCCCGCAAGCTGCGGGACACCCGTTTTCTATTGAACCCCCAGAATAACCTGCTCTGCGCATTTGATTCCATCCACCGCGGCGGAAATAATGCCGCCCGCGTAACCCGCGCCTTCGCCGCATGGAAAAAGCCCCTCCGCCAATGGCGATTGGAACTTCTCTGTGCGCAGCATGCGCACCGGAGAGGAGCTTCGGGTTTCAACGGCGGTTAACAATGCGTCCGGAAAAGAAAAACCCTTCAGCTTCCGGTTCATCTGTAGAATCCCCTGCCGCATGGAATTAGTGATAAAATCCGGCAGGCAGTCGTCCAAGCTGCACAACGTAACGCCGGGGCGATAGGTTGGCTTTACATCCCCCAGAGCTTTGGTAGGAACCCTCTTTAAAAAATCCTCCACACGCTGCGCCGGAGCATGATAATTTTCTCCACCGAGACGGAAAGCTGCCGCTTCCAGCCTGCGCTGGAACGTCATACCGGCGAGCGGGTGGTCATCGCCGAAATCCTGCGGGCCAACACCGACCAGCAACGCCGCGTTCGCGTTTTCTCCATCGCGCGCAAAAATGCTCATTCCATTCGTAACAAGGCGCCCCGGTTCACTTGCCGCGGCGACAACGCTGCCGCCCGGGCACATGCAAAAGGTATAAACACCCCTGCCGTTTTCCAAATGCACCGCCAGCTTGTAGTCAGCCGCGCCGAGGTTCGGGCGGCCGGCAAATTTTCCGTACTGCGCATGGTCGATCAATCTTTGCGGATGCTCGATCCGGGCGCCGACGGAAAACGGTTTCTGCTCCATCGGTATGCCGAGGGAATACAGCATTTCAAAGGTGTCCCGCGCGCTGTGCCCCACCGCGAGAATCAGCCGGTCGGCATCCAAGGTGAAGGACGAGCCGTCCTGCGGCTGCACCTCCACGCCTGTCACTTTTCCTTTTTTCAGAATAATCTTTTTTAAGACGGTATCAAAGTGGACTTCCCCGCCAAGGGAAAGAATCTTTTCGCGGATTGCCTTTACCGCAGCCGGCAGCCGGTCCGTCCCGATATGGGGCTTTGCCATATACAAAATTTCCGGCGGCGCGCCGGCTGCGGCGAATTCCTCCAGAACCTTGCGGGAACGGGGATCCTTTGTGCCGGTATTCAGTTTCCCATCTGAAAAAGTGCCCGCCCCGCCTTCGCCGAACTGGACGTTACAGCCGGGATTCAGTTTTCCCGTTTTCCAAAAGTGTTCAACTTCTTCCTTTCGCTTTTCAACTGCGCTCCCGCGCTCAAAAACGATCGGGCGCCACCCTGCCTGTGCCAAAATCAACGCGGCAAAAAGGCCTGCAGGGCCGAAACCGACAACCACGGGCCGCAAGGTGCGCGGCTTCCCCGCAGGAAGCTGATAACGATACGGCTCGACCTTCGTTATTTTGGGGTCCTTCGGCAGAAACTTCAAATCGCAGTCCACCTCAACCGTACAGATAAAATGAACGTCGTCTTTCCTACGCGCGTCGATTGATTTTTTATACAACTTTAAGGATTTGATCTTTTCGGGGGCAACCTTCAAACGGGCCGCCGCCTGCTTTTTTAAATCTTCCTCGCTGCCATCCAGTTTTAAATGAATTTCCGATATTCGAATCATGTCCCACCCTTATTTTTCCGTAATGATAAAGCGCAGGCGGTTCCCGCCGCCATGCCGGTGCTCCAAGCCCAATGCAGGTTAAAGCCGCCGCAGTCGCCGTCAATATTTAACAGCTCGCCCGCAAGATAAAGACCGGGGCAGAACCTGGACTGAAGGTTTTCGTCCACTTCCTTTAGCGGCACCCCGCCAGCGGTTACCTGCGCGTCCTTCCACGAAAGCGTTCCGGTCACTTCAAACCGGAAGTCTTTCACGGTTTTTGCAATCGCTTTTAAGTCGTCCGTGCAATATTCATTCGCCTGACGGGGGATACGACGCAAAGCCGCCCGAATCACCCCACGGCCGACAAGCTTGTTCACACAGCCGCCCAGAAGTTCCTCAGCCGGCATCAGACCGAGGGTTTCCCGCAGCGCTTTCAGCATTGCGAATACCTCTTCCTCTGTATAATCCGGAAGAAGATCCAGGGCGATTTCAAGTTTTTTTGCCGCTTTCAGTTCTCCCACCAAACGGGACAGTTCAAAAATGCAAATGCCGGAAAGCCCGTTTTCCGTAAACTGCACTTCTCCGCAAACGGTTTTTACGGGCTTTCCCCCGGCGAGGAGCGTTGCGCAAACCGCGCTCCTTGCGCCCTTTAAGGGCTTTGCGCGGGCGGGATCAGTTTTTACCTGTACCAAGGCGGGGAACAACTCGGTTAGGCTGTGTCCCAATGATTTCAGGATTGGATAACCGCTTCCGTTGGAGCCAAACTGCGGATACGCCTTTCCCCCGCAGGCAAAAATCAGGCGCTTTGCAGAAACGGCACCGGACTGGGAATGAACCGTAAAAGTCGCTCCCGATTTTTTCACAGTAGCGGCGTGAAAATCCGTAAGGCTTTTCACGCCAAGGATTTCAAGCTGAAAGCGCAGGATATCCAATACGGCGGAAGCCTGTAAATTATTCGGATAAATACGCCCTTCCTCCCGTTCCCTGCACAGCAGGCCGAGCGAGGAAAACTGATCGATAATTCTCTGCGTCGTATACTTCTTGAAAAGCGGCATTGCAAGGTCTGTGTCCCCGTGGTAATGCTCGGCGGAAAGATTGCGGTTTGTCAGGTTACAGCGCCCATTGCCGGTTGCAAGCAGCTTTTTGCCGACGCGCGGATTCGCTTCCAGTACGGCAATCCTTGCTGGTATCCGGTTTTTTCTGCATTCCTGCGCCGCGCAGACCGCAGCCATCAGCCCGGCCGCGCCGCCACCAATAATTCCAATATCATAATATTCCATAGATCCTCCAAAGCGGTCACCAAAGCTTACTGAGAAACATACAGCAGCAAGCAGACTGTTCTTGCTGATTCAACCACTTCATATTCTGCAACATCATAATCTTAGTATAGCCCATTCCCTTTTAAAATGGCAAGCCTTTCGGCGAGTACTTTTCCCATTTCTATCCTGCCCCGAAACTGAAAAAGAAAACCGGCACGGCCGTACCGCACCGGTTTTCAGACGCACATGTAAAGGAGAGTCTTATAATCAATTAAAATATCTCTTCAGCAAACCTTTGAAACCTGCGCCGTGGCGTGCTTCGTCCCTTGCCATTTCATGTACGGAATCGTGAATCGCATCGTAGTTGAGCTCCTTGGCTCTCTTCGCAAGTTCGAGTTTCCCTGAGCAGGCTCCAGCTTCAGCTTCCGCACGCATCTCAAGATTCTTCTTCGTGCTGTCGGTAAGGACTTCACCAAGCATTTCCGCAAAACGGGCGGCATGATCCGCTTCCTGATACGCATACTCCTTGAACGCTGCGGCAATTTCCGGGTAGCCCTCGCGGTCAGCCTGACGCGCCATGGCAATATACATACCGACTTCACAGCATTCGCCGTTGAAATTCGCTACCAAACCGTCGTAAACTTCTTTATCAATTCCTTTTGCTATGCCAACCTGATGTTCACAGGCAAAGGGAGCATTTTCCGTCTGCTCCACAAATTTCTCTTTTGGCGCCTTACACTGCGGGCAAGCAGCGGGAGCTTCTTCTCCTTCATAAACATAACCACATACTGAGCATACAAATTTTTTCATCTTTCTTATCCTCCATTATCAATTTAGTATTTTAGAAAGGCCTTTGCCTTTGTAAACAATTGGAACAGATTCCGCGGAACAGTACCTCGCTAGAATCTACGCGAACATGGAATTTCTCGGCAATTTCAGAGTTTGTGCTTGATGAGATAAAACTGCCGGGAATATCAATCACAGCTCCACAGCAGGAACAGACAAAATGCGTGTGTGGATTAACGTTTCCGTCGTACCGTTCCTGCCCGTTTACGATACCGACGCTGAGGATGGTACCATCTTTCTTAAACTGCGCGATATTACGGTAAACCGTTCCCAGGCTTAAATCCGGATATTCCGGTTTCACCTTCTGGTAAACCCATTCCGCTGTCGGATGGATGGTCGTACTCCGTATCGCTTTTAAAATGGCTTCGCGTTTTCTGCTATAATTTTGTTTTCTTTCCATATTCGCTTCCTCAAAATAATAATAATTACTGTTCTTGTTTTATATATTAGCACGTCTTCCCTAATTTGTAAAGGGCTTTTTTATTTTTTTACGGATTGATTTCTTTTATTTTTTTGCTAAAATAGGTAAGGATAAAAATAAACAGTAAATAAGGGGAATTTATGAAAATCAAGAAGATTGCCAAAGAATATGCGCTAATTACGTTTAGCACTCTTTTTATTGTTGTGGGTGTTTACTTTTTTAAATTCCCCAATAACTTTACTTTTGGAGGAGTTACCGGCATTTCCGTTGTAATCGGAAGGATTACTCCGTTTACCCCCGGTACAGTAAACCTGATTCTGAATGTCCTTCTGCTGATTCTTGGTTTCATCTTTATCGGGAAGGGCTTTACTTTAAAAACCGTATACTCCAGTATGCTGCTTTCGGGGTGCCTCTCCGCACTAGAAAAAATTTACCCCCTGCGCCAGCCGTTAACCGACCAGCCGATGCTGGATCTGGTATTTGCCGTGGCGCTGCCGGCGTTTGGTTCCGCGCTCCTATTTAATATTGACGCTTCCAGCGGCGGTACCGACATCGTCGCTTTAATTCTGAAAAAATATTCGACCTGCGACATCGGCAGGGCATTATTTTTTAGCGACGTGCTGATCACTCTTTCGGCGTTTTTTGTGTTCGATATTAAAACCGCGCTGTTTTCAACACTCGGACTTTTATCCAAATCACTTGCGATCGACAACGTTATCGAAAGCATCAATCTCGCGAAGTATTTTAACGTGGTCTGTTCAAATCCGAATACCATCTGCGATTATATTGTGAATGAACTCCATCGAAGCGCTACCGTTTTGGATGCAAAGGGCGCATATTCACACAAACATAATTATGTAGTCTTAACCGCGTTGCGCCGTCCGCAGGCGGTACAGCTCCGGCGTTACATCAAGAGGGTCGAACCGGAAGCGTTTATTTTGATATCCAATACAAGCGAAATCATCGGCAAAGGCTTTCACGAATGAGAAAGAAGAGGGTGAAGCGGAAATTCCGCTTCACCCGTTTGATTATTTTAGAATACCATAATTTATATGGTTTTTTAAAGTACTCGTTAATTTCAGATTTTAGAACTGTTCTTTACAGAAGATAAAAACCATAGGAACAGTTTGTTCCATTTTCCTCTATATAAAAATTTCTTGAAAATTGAGAGAGAATATAATTGATCGTATCGTTATGAGACCATTCTTCAAAGGAGTAGCCGTAAAAAGAAATGGATATAATATCATCGAAAGCCTCGCTGCGTTTTTTAAGAAAGGAAGCAAATTCAACCACATCGCTTGAAATGTCCGATTCCTGATATTTCGTTTCATGTACTTCAAATAAGGTCAGCGAAGAGTCCGGGGACGTTATCCGGCCCGCCCGGGATGCAAGAAGCAGAATACAGGGATGGAGCTTTCCGGAAAGGAAGAGCTGCCGGTATACTTTTCTCGCATAGGGCAGGAGGTCCCCTCCCCTGATTTTATACAGTTCTCCATTGCGAAGATAAAATTTGACTTGTTGATAGCATTTCACAAGAACCGAGGCCATATGTTTAAATTCTTCCGTACCAAGCCTGTCTGAAAAAGCAATTTCTCCCGATGTGCTTCCGTAAATTGCAGAATTCATGAATGCAAATTGCAGCGGCAGACTGCTTTGTATTTCCTTCGAAAGGGACTTTGCGCTGGGAGAAAATTGAATCTCCGTTCCATCCGTAAACACGCAGTCAATCAGGTTCTTCTCTTTATTCCATAAACAGGATCCGGAAGGCCTGCTGTCCGAATACTTGTACAGCCCCGTAAAATCATGCCAGTCAAAAGCAGTTACATACATATTAAATCTTCCTTACGCTAATTGAAATTCTGTATATCCACGTCTGTGGTGAAGCTTGTAAAGCTTCCCGCTCCGTTTACCAATGTGAGCTCCCCAGGGCCAACTTCGATATATTGAGTTCCACTGTGATAAGTTGACATACCCGTAAAATTGTGTTCGAATGTCAGAACAGGTCCTGGAGTAAAATTAGAGGCCTTTAAATTTGCCCCATATTTACGTGAGCCTATTGCCCCATAGGTTCGCAGTCCGTGTATTGTACCATATTTTATTAATTCTGGTGCATAACATTGTACTTCAATTTCAAAAGTCCCGTCCCTATGCAAAGTTGTATATACCACTTCTTTACCAACAGACGATCTTGCTAATATTTGATTGGCATCACCAGGAACACCAATTACAGTAACAAACTTCTGATAATCTGGTGTAAATTCAATTAATTTGCTTTTGACATGTAGTTTATTATTATTATCAAAATACGTCTCACTGTAGGAATTATTATCCTTCAATGAACTGATGGGATTTGACGCTGCATAGGCAGTTGTGTAAAAAGAAGATACAAACAAGACTGATATCGCCAGCACTGCTGTTAAAAATTTTTTCATTTACCTTATCAACCTTTTTTGTCAATGTAACTGCTCGACTGACATCAGCATAAATTCCAACTTAGAAAATTCATTATATCCTAATTTTCATCCAAAATCAATAATAATTCTTTCAAATGATTTTAGTTTTATCAAAAAAATTATAGAAAAGATATTTTTAAACCTTGACAATTATCTCTGCCAAGCATATATCTTGCCATCCTGGTTTGCAGGGCAAAACAATTCTGCGCAGATTCCTACCGTTTTGAAAAGCTGTACGATCCGGAGCATACTACAATCGACCGCATCGGCCTTCAAGGGGACGCAATGACGGTGTCTGTCTGCACGGATAACCCCATGATTGATGAGGATATTAAACTCTTCACACAGGTGCTCAGCGACAATGACGAGTTCATTAGTGAACGTTTAAAAACACTTTCACACATTCTGAAAGAGATGGGGTATTAAAGTGGATAAGCAAAATAAAAAGGAGCTGACGGCTGCCTATAAGGGACGAAAAGTTGTCGGCGGAATTTACGCCATTGTGAACAGGCAGAACGGGAAAATGCTTCTGCTTTCCACCTGCGATCTGCAGGGGAGCAGGAACCGCTTTGCATTTGCGAAAGAAATCGGCTCCTGTATAAACCTGAAATTAACGGAAGACTGGCGCAAATACGGAAATGCCGCTTTTGACTTTACAGTACTGGAAGAACTTTCGAAAAAAGTAACCTAGACAAACAAGGAATTTTCAGACGTGTGGAAACCCTTCGGGAGTTATGGGCTGAAAAACTTCATGGGAAGGATTTGTACTAAGTTTACGAATTTTTATTCGGAGCGCCATCTCAATTTTGCTTTCAAAATTATATAATTGTATTGACAAGTTATATAATTTTAATATAATATTATTGTTAGCAAAAAAATTTGATTGGGATGAGCAGGATGGATCGAAATGTATATAGTCTTGTGCTGATTGATGAGGTAGTGGATGCAGTCGATAAAATGGCGTATGAGAAAAACACTAGTCGCAGCAACCTGATTAACCAGATTCTTGCAGAATATCTTTCCTGCCCAACGCCGGAAATGCGAATGCGGGATATTTTTGAAAGCGTGGACAGACTGATGACGGGACTGGGCAGTTTTCAGATCCAATTCCAGCCGAGCGATACCATGATCTCGATACGCAGCGCGCTTCGGTATCGGTACAAGCCGACCATCCGCTATACGCTGGAACTATACCGCCTCTGCGGCCCGACCCTCGGCGAGCTGCGGGTTTCTGCGCGCACGCAGAGCCAGTCCCTTCTTTCGATTCTAACGGATTTCTTTGTTTTTTGGTCCGCGCTGGAAAACAAGTATATCGCGTCCTATTTCCCGGAAGGAAAGGTATTGTGCGAGGTGGAAACAGGCCGGTACACACGGCAGTTCCTTCTGCCGCGCGACGAATCCCAGCGAACCAATGAAAATCTTGCGGCTGCCATATCCGATTATATCCGCTCTTTTGATAAGAACCTGAAGCTCTATTTTTCCGGGTTGGATGATTTGGAAGCGGCAGAGGAAGCAATCGAAGAAAATTATTCCCGTTATGTAAAAATTAGTGAAGTGATTTGAACAATTGTAAATAAGGAGGTAGGATTTTATGAACGCTCAAAAATTCACGCAGAAATCACTAGAAGCCATTCAGGAAGCGCAGAATATCGCGATTCAGAATAACAACATGCAAATTGAGGAAGAGCATTTGCTTCAGGCGCTGTTATCCCAGGAAAACGGCCTGATCCCCCAGCTTTTCAAAAAAATGGGCATTCCCACGGAAGCGGTGCTGGACAGCGTAAAGCGACAGGTCGCAAAGCTTCCGGGCGTAACCGGTCCGGGGCGCGAACCGGGAAAAATTTACGTTTCCGCAGACGTTGACGCCGTTCTGGTCGAAGCGGAAAAAGAGTCCGAGCGCATGAAGGACGAATACGTTTCCGTTGAGCATATCATGCTTTCCATTTTAAATAAGCCGAATTCCGCTGTGCGCGCGGTTTTTGATTCTTTCGGCATCACCCGGGATCAATTTCTCTCCGCGCTTTCTACCGTCCGCGGAAACACCCGGGTAACCAGCGATACACCGGAAGAAACCTACGACGCGCTTTCAAAATACGGGCAGGATTTGGTAATGCTTGCAAAAAATCATAAAATCGACCCCGTAATCGGAAGGGATTCAGAAATCCGCAATGTTATCCGCATCCTTTCCCGTAAATCCAAAAACAACCCCGTGCTGATCGGCGAACCGGGCGTTGGCAAAACCGCCATTGTCGAGGGGCTTGCCCTTCGGATTGTGCGGGGGGATGTTCCGGACAACTTGAAAGAGAGAAAGCTGTTTTCGCTCGATATGGGCGCGCTGATTGCGGGCGCAAAGTTCCGCGGCGAATTTGAAGAAAGGCTGAAAGCCGTCCTCAATGAAGTCAAAAAAAGCGAAGGACGGATTATCCTGTTTATCGACGAGCTGCACACCATCGTCGGCGCAGGAAAGACCGAAGGTTCCATGGACGCGGGCAATCTTCTGAAGCCCATGCTCGCACGCGGGGAGCTGCATTGTATCGGAGCTACCACCTTGAACGAATATCATCAGTATATTGAAAAGGACGCTGCGCTCGAACGGCGTTTCCAGCCGGTTATGGTGGAAGAACCGAGCGTGGAGGATACCATATCGATTTTAAGGGGCCTAAAGGAACGGTACGAGGTTTTCCACGGCGTAAAGATACAGGATCAGGCACTAATCGCCGCGGCGGTACTGTCGAACCGGTATATCTCCGACCGATTCCTGCCAGATAAGGCAATTGACCTCGTGGATGAAGCATGCGCCATGGTCCGCACCGAAATCGACTCCATGCCGACTGAGCTCGATGAAATTTCGCGCAAAATCATGCAGCATGAAATTGAAGAAGCGGCTTTGAAAAAGGAAACCGACTCGCTTTCAATAGAACATTTGAAAGAAATTCAAAAAGAGCTGGCCGATCTGCGCGAAAAGTTCAAGGAAATGAAGGCAAAATGGGAAAACGAAAAGCAGGCGATTTCCAAGGTTCAAAAGCTGCGTGAGGAAATCGAGAGGGTCAACGCGGAAATCGAAAAAGCGGAGCGCAATTATGACCTTGACAAAGCGGCGGAATACAAATACGGCAAGCTGCCCGAATTGACTAAGCAGCTGGAAGCGGAAGAACAGATTGCGGAGAAAACACAGGCAACCGGTTCCCTGCTGCGTGACCGGGTAACCGACGAAGAAATTGCAAGAATCATCGCCCGCTGGACGGGCATCCCAGTTGCCAAGCTGATGGAAGGTGAGCGTGAAAAGCTGCTCAAGCTGGACGACATCCTGCATCAGCGCGTTGTCGGGCAGGACGAAGCCGTGGAAAAGGTAACCGAAGCGATCATGCGCTCCCGCGCGGGCATCCAAGACCCGAACCGCCCGATCGGCTCGTTCCTGTTCCTCGGGCCCACCGGCGTGGGCAAAACCGAGCTTGCCAAGGCACTGGCGCAGGCGCTGTTTGACGACGAGCGCAATATGGTGCGAATCGATATGACGGAATATATGGAGAAATACTCCGTATCCCGCTTAATCGGGGCGCCTCCAGGCTATGTTGGTTACGAGGAAGGCGGCCAGCTCACCGAAGCGGTTCGCAGGCATCCGTATTCCGTCGTCCTTTTCGACGAGGTAGAAAAAGCGCATCCCGATGTATTCAACATTTTGCTTCAGGTGCTCGACGACGGCCGCATCACCGATTCACAGGGCCGCACGGTAGACTTTAAAAATACGATCATCATTCTGACTTCAAACTTAGGCTCCAGCTGCATTCTTGACGGAATAGATTCGAACGGCCGAATCAGCGAGGATGCAAAAGCACAGGTAAACGCCTTGCTGAAACAGCAGTTCCGGCCGGAATTTCTGAACCGTCTGGATGAAATCGTCTTCTACAAGCCGCTTACCCGCAGGGAAATTGACAAGATCGTCGAACTGTTGATCGCAGACCTGCGGCGCCGGCTGGAAGAAAAGCAACTGACGGTAAAACTGACGCCGGTGGCGAAGAACTATATTGTCGACCAGGGTTACGACCCAGTTTACGGCGCACGCCCCTTAAAGCGTTTTATCCAAAGCAAGGTGGAAACGCTGATTGCAAAAGCAATTATTGCCCGGGATTTAAAACCGAGAACCGAGTTGACCGTTGATTACGCCGACGGCAAACTAATGCTGCGCTAAGAACGATAAAGGAGCAAATTATGGAGTACAAAAGAATCGGAGACACCCTTGTCGCCCGTATCGACCGCGGGGAAGAAATCCTGCAAAACCTGAAAACCATTTGCGAGAAGGAGAACATCCGGCTCGCAAGCGTTTCCGCAATCGGCGCGGTTGACCACGCGGTCATCGGACTTTATCGGGTGGAAGAGAAAAAATATTATAAAAACACGTTTGACGGGGAAATGGAAATGACCTCCCTTACCGGCAATGTTACCGAACAGGAAGGTCAGGTATACCTGCATCTTCACGCGAACTTTGCGGGAGCTGACGGGCATGTTGTCGGCGGGCATCTGAACGAAGCAGTAATCAGCGGCACATGCGAAATGTTCATCCGTACCCTGCCGGGGAATGTCGGGCGCAAGCCGGATGATGAAACCGGTCTGAATGTGTTCTCCCTATAATTGAATTTTTTAAGAACAAGCGGCTCTGGAAGCGTACACTTCCGGAGCCGCTTTCGATAGAATATTTTATCTCCATTTTCTTACAAGATATGGTATAATAGAAAAAAAGATAAAGGTGAGATTTATGGTCAAGCATATCGTCATGTGGGCATTGAATGAAGACGCTAAAAAGGACAGCGAGAAAATCACAGCCGACCTGCAAAATCGGTTCAAGTCGCTGCTGGGTGTTGTGGACGGACTGAAAGCAATTGAGGTCGGACGCAATTACAACGGGGGAAAATACGATTTGGTACTACTTTGCGTATTTGATTCAAAAGAAGCGCAGGAAAAGTACCAAATGCATCCCGCGCATGTAGCGATAAAGGAAATTGTACATTCGCTTACCTGCGGCAGGGAATGCGCCGACTACGAAATCTGACCACATAAAAATGTACCCTCTGCTTTTCACAGAGGGTACATTTTTTAAAGCAGCATTATTTTTTCCCACCGATATATCCATATAGATCAAACGAGGGATGATCTTTACAGTCATTGAGAAGGCCTTCGTAAAACTGAAGGGTTTCCTGAATCGTCCCAAACCCATGCTCCACTTCGAAGCGCCGATAGGAATCCGGAGACTGCGACAGCTCATAAACTCCCTTTTGGAGACGGGAAATAAAATCGTTCGCCGGGCCAAAATTTTCCTCGTTCAAAATAACCCATCCGCTGGACGCAGCAATCAAGTCACGGAAAGCCCATGGAATAACATGGATTTCTCCTGCACGAATCCACTGTCCGTTTTGTATATTTAATTGCAGCACCACATAATATTGCATTCCATTTCCTCCAATAAGCCATATACTGGATTATGCGGAAACGGCGGCGAATGACTCAAGGTGTTAGACTAATGCTTAATTTGCTTTTTATTATTCATAAAATGGGTAGTTTACACCGCTTTTAAGCTTCCTTATCCATCGTATACATTTTCTTTTCTTCTACCTGAAGTTACACCCTAACTTTTAATATAACATAAATATGCAATAAAATATTACCAGTAAATAAGAATAAGGCCTGAATCAAAATGTTTCAGGCCTGTTTTTGCATCTGATGAAAATTGTAGTAAAGGAAAGAGATCATCACCGTTAAAATGCAGATTCCCGCGTAAAGCAAAAACAACTTGCTTTGCAGCCCGCCGGAAAGGACAAACCCGGAGCCAAGCGTTGCAAAAAGCGGTACGGCCACACCGCGGAAAGCGCTTTGAATATCACCCTTCCGATACAGCGAAAACACCTTGTAATAAAGCACAATATAGAACAGGTAGCTCATTGCAATAGAGATTTCCGAAATATCGGAATTGGGAAGCACAGAAAACTTTACGGTAAAGAAATGCACTACCATCCAGAACAGGGTCACACCGTAACAAAAAGCAGCCGAATTCACCGGCATGTCCAGCTTTTCGGAGCGCTTTCCCAGGAACTTCGAAAACGGAAACACCTTTTCGCCGCGCAACGCCATGGAGTACGGCATCCGAATGTATCCAAGGATAATGCCGTTAACCGTTCCCATTACCGCAATAATGACAAAGATCAGGATTAATTTTGCACCAAGACTGCCGAACAGCTTATTTGCAACCGCATAAACGTGCGCATCCTGCATTTCGATGATTTTTTGCGGAGGGAGCAAGCTGGAAACGCCGATAAAATAAGCGACATAGGTTGCCAGAATGACTAGCGGCCCTATAACCAGCGCCTTCGGCAGGTTCTTTTTCGAGTCGCGGATTTCGGAAGCAATAGAAGTGGAGATTGTCCATCCGTCAAAGGAAAAAGCCACCGGGCCAATGGCCGAAAGCCACTCGGCACCTTCCAGCTTTTGCACCGGAAAGCTCTGGAATCCTGCGGAAGGATTGCCAAAAAAGAGGCCGAACACGGCAATTACAACAAGAGGGATCATTTTCACCATAGTGGAAAGGTTTTGAAATCCACCGCCGAGCCTTGCAGAAAGCGAATTCATCAAAAAACAGAAAGTGTAAAAGAGGAACCCGACCAGCATCTGATTTTCCAGCGTACCGTCCCAGCTAAACAAAAGGCAGATATAAATTCCCACAACCCAAGAAACAACCGCCGTAATAGTCGGGAAATAAACAAATATCTGAAACCAGCCCATGCCACAGGCATACTTTTCACCTACAAATTCTTCAACATAAGTGATAACGCCCCCCGGGCGGTCGGTACGAGAGGCAAGCTCGCTGATGCAGAGTCCGCCGAATATGATACTGGTGGCACCCAGCAAAAAGACGGCTACACCAAGCGGAACGCTTCCGCCGGTAGCGGCGAGGATATTATCACTCTTAAAGAAGATGCCGGAACCGATGCAGATCCCAATGATCATCGCAATGGTTGTGAAAAGACCGTAATTCCGTTTGATTCTATCCAAATTTTCATTCTTCCTTCTTCAAATCTCAGTATGATTATTCTATCATACACGAACCACATTGAAAAGCAGAATGAAACAAAATACTATTTTTTCTCCTTGCGATTACAGGCTTGGCAACAGGAACATTTCGAACAGTCCCCGCAGCAGCTATGCCTGTGTTTTATGGAATAGCGCACCGCTAACAGAAAAATCACGGCAATAATTGTAATCAGGATGTAATCCGCTATCTGCATAATTCCTCCTATTCGCCATCAACGGTAAAAAATCAGTCCAATATGATAAACCAGGAACGCGACAATCCAGGCAATCCCCGTTTGATACAGTACAACGGCAACCGCACTCCTCCTGCTGTCCATTTCGTACCGGACCGCGTTGATTGCAGCGACACACGGGGTATACAGCAGGGTGAAAATCAAATACGACCATGCGCTCAGCGGCGTAAAGAGGGACGACAGCGCCGCGGATAAGTTGGAAACGCTGGTTCCCGTTAAAACAGCCAGCGTGCTGACAACCGCTTCTTTTGCGGTAAAGCCGGTAATTAAAGCCGTGGACGCACGCCAGTCATTAAAACCAAGCGGCGCAAACAACGGAGCGATTAACTGGCCAATACCGGCAAGCATGCTGTTTGCGCTGTCTGATACGACATTGATTCTTGTATCGAAGGTTTGCAGGAACCAGATGATAATGGCTGCCACAAAAATAACCGTAAACGCGCGGACTAAAAAGTCTTTCGCCTTATCCCATATCAGCAGCCCGACACTCTTCGCGCTTGGAAAACGGTAGTTGGGAAGTTCCATTACAAAAGGAACCGGATTGCCATGAAACACCGTATTCTTTAGAATAAAACCGGTGACAATGCCAACCAGTATCCCGATAATATACAAGGACGTCATTACAAGCGCCTGATGGTTTGGAAAAAAAGCCATGGTGAACACCGCATAAATCGGAAGCTTTGCGCTGCAGCTCATAAACGGCGTCAGAAAAATCGTCATTTTGCGGTCCCGTTCGCTCGACAGCGTGCGCGTCGCCATGATAGCGGGTACGGAACAGCCAAACCCAATCAGCATGGGGACGAAACTTCGCCCGGAAAGGCCGATTTTCCGCAGCAGCTTGTCCATAACGAACGCGACCCTTGCCATATAGCCGCTGTCTTCCAAAATCGAAAGGAAGAAAAACAGGACGACGATGGTCGGCAGGAACGAAAGCACGCTCCCCACTCCGGCGAACACGCCGTCAATAATCAGGGAGTGCACAACCGGATTGATCCCGTAAGCGGTAAGCCCTGCGTCGGCAAGACCGGTTACAAAATCAATTCCGGCGGACAAAGCTGCGCTTAACGCGCTTCCGATCACGCCGAAGGTAAGGTAGAAAACCAGCATCATGATCAGCAAAAAGATCGGGATGGCTAAATACTTATGCGTCAGAATATTATCCATTGCGACGCTGCGCAAATGTTCCTTCGATTCCCCCGTTTTCACAACCGTATCCGCACAGAGTTTTTCAATAAAACTATAACGCATATCTGCCAGCGCGGCTTCACGGTCGGTTCCGAGCTCATGCTCCATTTCCGCAACGCTGTGCCCGACCATATCCTTTTCATTCTCGGAAAGTCCCAGCGCGTTGAGCATCGGTTCGTCGCCTTCCACCAGCTTGGTCGCTGCGAAACGCGCGGGCACACCGATCCGTTCCGCGTGATCCTCCACAAGATGGGCAACGGAGTGAATCGCCCTATGTACCGCACCGGAGCAGAAATCCTGCCGCTTCGGAATCTGTTTTGCACTCGCAGTCGCAATCGCTGTTTCGATCAGCTCGTCAATCCCGTCGTTTTTGCTGGCCGAAATCGGAACCACCGGCACGCCAAGCTCTTCCTGCAATTTTTGTATCTTAATGGTCCCGCCGTTCGCGCGAACCTCATCCATCATATTTAAAGCGACCACCGTCGGCAGATTCAATTCAATCAACTGCAGGGTAAGATAGAGGTTCCGTTCGATATTGGTCGCGTCCACAATATTGATAATCCCATCCGGGTGATGTTTCAGTAAAAAATCGCGCGTCACGATTTCTTCATTGGTATAGGGCGACATCGAATAAATTCCCGGAAGATCGACTACCGTCGCGTCCCGATGGTTCCGGATGACCCCGTCCTTGCGTTCAACCGTAACGCCCGGGAAATTCCCCACATGCTGGTTGGAGCCGGTCAGCTGATTAAAAAGCGTTGTTTTGCCACAGTTTTGATTCCCCGCAAGCGCAAAAATCATCCGCTTATCTCTCCTCCACTTCTATTTTTTTGGCATCATCAATCCGGATCGTAAGTTCATAACCGCGAAGATGGATTTCAATAGGGTCGCCCATCGGCGCCACCTTGCGGACCATAACCTCTGTATGAGGAGTAAGACCCATGTCGAGCAGCCTGCGCCGAAGTGCCCCCTCGCCATTTACTGCAAGAATTTTTGATTTCCGGCCTATTCCCAGTTCATCTAATGTCATAACAAAAGCCTCCGTGTCCGATTGATTGTTAGCCATTGCTAACTTATATTGTATGCCCCCCGCAGGGGTTTGTCAAGCGCCAGATAAAAATTGTTAACATATTCCGAAATTCTCCTATTTTGGTTCCAACTTCTATGAAAGATCACGACAATCCCCTGCTGCTATTTACAGAATATGCGGTCGGAAAATCATTGTGCAAAGCAGGAAATAAAGTTAAAGAAAGGGCGGTTCCGAACGAACCGCCTTGCAAATCAGAATTCTATCGTATTCAGCACCGCTTGAATCGCCTGCGCGGAAGCCTGCAGTTTCTTCTGCTCCTCCTCGCTTAAAGGGATATCGAGGACTTTTTCGATCCCACTACTACCGACAATCGCAGGGATGCCCATGCAGACGCCGCTGATGCCGTAATGCCCCTCGATTAGGCTGGAAACCGGAAGGATGGAGTGCTCGTCGCGCAGAATGCATTCGGCTATCCGGCGGACCGCCATGGCAATGCCATAATAGGTTGCGCCTTTTTTGCGGATAATTTCATACGCGCTGTCCCGAACGCCTTCATAAAGCCGCTGCATGGTTTCCATATGCTTGAAATGCCCGCACAGCTCGCAAAAATGATCCAGCTCAACCCCGGAAACATTTGCGCTGCTCCAGACAGCCAGCTCGCTGTCGCCGTGCTCGCCGATAATAAACGCGTGGACGCTGCGGCTGTCCACCTTCAAATGCTGCCCCAAAAGGTATTTCAGCCTTGCCGTATCCAATACTGTACCGGAACCGATAACGCGATTGGGCGGGAAACCGGAAAGCTTTAAGGCGGCATAGGTCAGGATATCCACCGGATTCGATACAATCAGCAGAATTCCTTCGCACTGGCGCTTTTTGATCTCCGGGATAATTCTCTTGAAAATCCCCACATTTTTCTTCACAAGATCCATGCGCGTTTCATCGGGCTTTTGATTTGCCCCCGCGGTAATGATAATCAACCCGCAGTCCCGGATATCGTCATAACTTCCGGCATAAATTTCCATCGGGTGCGCAAAGGGCATGCCATGGCTTAAATCCATCGCCTCTCCCTCTGCCTTGTCGCGGTTGGCGTCGATCAAGACCAGCTCGGAAAAAAGCCCGCTTTCCACAAGGCTGAACGCGGCGCTGGAACCGACAAGCCCGCACCCGATCATCGCGCATTTCCGAACATTTACCATTTACATTCCCTCCCTTTTTAGAATCGCATAAAAAGACTAATCGATTACAAAATCACCGTCTTTGAAAACCTGGATTTTGCGTCCGTCAAAAGTCGTGCCGACAATGCTCATATCGGCGCTGCCGAACATGAAATCGCAATGGATTTTGGAATAATTGGAACCGAGCTTTTCCATCTCCTCCCGTTTCATTTCCGTACCGTTTTTCAGGTTGTCGGGATAAGAAGTGCCCAGCGCAAGATGGCAGGAGGCGTTTTCGTCAAACAGGGTGTTCAAAAATAAGATTCCGGACTGGGAAATCGGGGAATTGTAGGGAACGAGCGCGACTTCTCCGAGGTAACAGCTTCCCTCGTCAAACTCGATCAGGTTTTTCAGCGTTTCCTGCTCTTTTTTCGCGTGGAAATCCGTTACCTTCCCGTCTTTGAAATCCAGGTAAAAATCTTCGATCATTTTCCCCTGATAGCTGAGCGGTTTCGTTGCGTAAACGCGCCCCCGCACGCCGAATTTATACGGCATGGTGAACGATTCCTCGGTTGGCATGTTGGGGTTAAACACCGCGCCGTTCTTTGCCTGGCTGCAGCCGCCCGCCCAGATGTGGTCCTTAATCAGTTCCACTGTCAGGTCGGTTCCGGTCCCGTTGGTAAAATGCAGCGATTGAAAACGGAGGTCGTTCAGGATTTGATTGTGGCGCAGCAGATTCTGATTATGCCGTTTCCATTCTTCCACGGGGTCGTTCTCTGCGGAAATACGCACACTTTTCAGCACCGCGTCCCATAAGGATTCGAGTGCCTCCTCTTCGCCGAGCTTCGGGAACACCTTCTTCGCCCAATCCACAGTAGGAATTGCGACAATGGACCACTGACCGACATTCGCCAGGGTGTAATATTCAAAAGGCTCGAACGCGGTTTCCTTCGCAATGCGGACAATCTGCATTTTCTGCCCGTCAATATCCGCCATGAAACCCGGCGTTGCGGATTCAATGTATAGGAAACAGCATTTCTTGTCAATGCAGTTCTTTTTCTGTTCGATGCGCCACGGGGCGATATTCGCCAGCGTTTCCGTGCTTTCATTTTGTAAAGCCATTTTCGTGATCTTCTCGTCATCCCAGAGCACAAGCACCTCCCCCGCGCCTGCCTTATAGGCTTCCTCCACGCACATGCGCGCAAAATATGCACACTCCACAGAGGAAGAAATCACCAGCATCTGCCCCTTCTGCACGTTTGCGCCAACGCAGACCGCAAGCCTTGCATATTTCCGTAATATATCCTGTGAAACCATAAAACAACCTCCGTTTTTTTAATAATCTTCCGAAACTGGAACGCATTTATACAAATGAAGCTAGCCCCATCCCTGCCTTCGCAACTTTTTCCCTGTCTCTGCCAGCCGCTTCCGACGTTCGCGGTAATCGGGAAAGACGGTTTCCACCAGCTTCCAGAACCGCGGGGAATGGTTGTGTTCCCGTATATGTGCCAGCTCATGGACAACGACATAATCAATTTCTTCCGGCGCGGCCATCATCAGCTTCCATGTGAAATTGAGCCGGTTTTTTGCCGAACAGGAGCCCCAGCTCGTATTCGCCGAGCCGATACGGACACCCGGCGGGGTCACCCCCATAACTTTCGAAAAGCGGGCAATCCGTTCCTGAATGAACCGTTCGGCAATCAACCGGTACAGGTGCTTAATCTGCAACAACATTTGTTCCTGCTCCTGTGGCATAACCGAAAAGCATATCCCGTCAAAACCGTAGTGGTCGGCGAGCTTTACCGGATACGCACAGCCCATCAGGGGCAGCACAGAGCCGGCGCCGATGCGCAAGTTGCGGCGCGCCGCCGCGTCCTGCATGACCTGCGCGGATTTTTCCCGAATCCAGTCCTGTTTTTCGCAGACAAAACGGTCAATTTCCCTTTGCGCCGCACGCAAAGGAGCGCGTACGACAACCTCGCCTTCCCTATTTATGCAAATTGCGATGGTTTTCCGGCGGGAACGGATGAGCTTATATTCCAATCAAATCACCTGCGCTTCATGCCCCGGATTACGGCTTTCATACGGTCGTCCACCCGGTAGGATTCGATTATTTTTTGCAAGGCCTTGTTGTAAGTCCAGTCGTCCAAGCTGTTCTGCTTCAGGAAATGCATGGTTTTGTCCTGAAATTTCACAAAGCAGACAGACAGCGCCCACGCCACCGCCATTTTTACATAATAGCCGTCATGCCGGATTTCATCGCATATTTTCAAAACGCGGTCGATATATTCCTCCGTTATGAAATAATCCATCAGCATAATGACCGCAAACCGGAGGTCAAATTCCCGTTCGCTTTTCAGATACGGCTGCAAAAAGGCAAACAGTTTTTCCTTGTCCTTCGCCGCTGTTTTAAAGCTGGAGCAGCAGATGTCACAAATTTCCCAGTTGCTGATTTTCGGAACAAAGGCCGCAATCCGTTCAAGCGCTTCGTCCGGCATCATTTTTACATATCCGATCACAAGTCCCTGTAAAATAATCTCCTCTAGGCTTGCATCCTGCGCGTCGTTCAAAAAAGCCTGCCAATCGCTCTTTGCAATCTGCTTTGCAAGCGCGCGAAGTTTCGGCACGCGTACGCCGATGATATTTTCCGCTCCTGGAATTAATTTATACTGAAAATCCCGGTAAGACTCGTCCGCTAAGGTTTTCAAGTGCTCCGTCAGCGCGGCGGGACCAGTATATTGGAAATTTTCTTTCATCCGTTCACCTGCTTGCAAATTTTGTCAATCCCATTATATATTCTTTCCCTGTAAAATACAACAGCCGCCTTTCGGCGGCCATTGCTATCCTTATTTTTGCCTGATCATATTCTTGCTTCCGAAATAGGTTGCGAGAAAATAGCCCCCGTAAATCAGAAGAATGACAGCGGCGGTAAATAAAATGTTCCCCAAAATATCCAAATGGCCGAGAAGCATGATCGCATTATTGGCCACATGGATTCCCACTACGGAATGGATCAGCGCGAGCGAAAGCGGGATGAAGAAATAGATACCGATTTGCCCCAGCAGTGCACGGTTGATCATTTTCTCCTCCGCGCCTAATTTCCGAAGCAGCCCGTAGCGCTCCGTATTGTCCGACGCTTCGGAAAGTTGCTGAAGGGCGAGAACTGCCGCGCTGGTAATCAGGAATACCAGCCCGATATAAATAGCCAGATAGGAAACGATTGTCCTCAGCCCGGATGCATTTTCATACATGTCGGTTTTCGTAAACATCTCGTCAAAAGGCCATTCCGTATCTGATTCACATTTTGATTTTAGAAGCTGTGTGAATTCCTGCTCGTTAATCCCTTTCTTATATTGCGCGTTCAGCTCCAACCTTTGCACCTTCAGCCCTTTCACCAGATTGTCAGGAACAATCAGCGTACCGGGATCCTGGGGCGAAGAGGTCGTGAAAACACAGAGCGTCTGAACCCCATTTTTCGCGTAGGCCAGCTCCGTACCGTTCAGCTTAACTTTCCCTGTTTTATTGAGAAAGGATTCAATCGCTGGAACAAGCTGGCTTATATTACAATTCACCGCGAATTCGCCGGGCTTTAAGGTGATAACGGGTTTTCCCTGTAGAACAGCCGCGTTGTTGTAATCGGAAATCGATAGAATGGTCACCGGAACCTCTCGAAACCTCAGGGAATCCCTATAATACTCCGGAATCTTATCCATGTCATAGATTTCTTTGTATTGGATATCGGAGACATATTCGTTTACCTGCGTATATCCCCTGAAAAATTGATTAAGGTCAACCTTTTCTTTCTTCAGATTTTCGGCAATGCTTACGAATTCCGGCCTGTCTTCATTCAAAAAGCACATTAAAGAAATATCATAAGGGGTTGTGTCTTTCAGGTTTCTGGTCAGGACATTGGCGAGGCCCATGCCGGTCGAAAGCGTTCCGATTGTGATTAAAAGCATGATGCAGATGACCGACATCGAAAGAAAGGTGGTGTTGATCTTTGAATTGATCTGCCGCAGGATGAACATATTTAAGTTTTTAAAATACAGGCCCTTATTCATCTGCACCACACGGAGTAAAAAACCGGAAAGGGAGAAGAAAAAAAGAAGCGTACCGAGGCTGCCCAATATGATCGAAGCGGCAAACATGCTGTCAAACTGCATCATGCCGTTTTTAATAATCAGATAATAGGCAATTCCCAAACAAATAACGGAAAGGAAAAACACGAACACAGAAACGGACAGTTTCTTGATCTTCAAAGTCTCATTCTTTTTTCCTGCCAAAAGCAGGTCGATCAATTTCAGCTTTGAAATCGAAACCGTATTAAAAATCATGACAATCAAAAATATGATACCGAAGTAAAGCAAAGTTTTATAGAACGCATTAATCGAAAAAGTAAATGCAAACGCCTTCAGGTTCGCCTCAAACAGTTTCGCGGTAACAACGCTCAACCCTTGCGAGGCAAAAACACCGACGATCAGTCCGGTTACAAGGGCAAAAAGACCGATTAAAAGCGTTTCAAAAACGATCATCTTCGAAATTTTGCCCTTTTCCATTCCGAGCGTCATATAAATCCCAAGCTCTTTTTTGCGCCGCTTGATTAAAAACCGGTTCGCATAGACGATCAGAAAACCAAGGACCACAGAAATAAAAACAGAAACGTATGCGATTGCCTGCGCTAGTGCTTTGATACTGTTATATTGCGACTTGGTAAGTTGGAGCATGGCCGTCTGGGAGTCAATCGCATTAAACATATAAAACAGGCATACGCCGAAGGCCATAGTTAAGAAATAGACCGTATAGTCGCGGATGCTCTTCCTTACATTTTTTAAAGCAAGCTTACAAAACATTGGAATTGTCACCTCCGAGCAGAGTTACAACCTCAATGATCCTATTAAAGAACTGCTTGCGGGTATTGTCGCCGCGGACGATCTCATTGAAAATTTTCCCATCCTTAATAAACAGGATACGGTGGCAGTAGCTTGCGGTAAACGCATCGTGCGTAACCATTAAAATAGTGGCGTCCAGATTGCGGTTCAGCGTTTCAAAGCTTTCCAGCAGCATGCGCGAAGATTTGGAATCCAGCGCGCCGGTCGGTTCATCCGCCAGAATCAAAGAGGGATTTGTTACGATCGCCCTTGCGGACGCAACGCGCTGTTTCTGCCCGCCGGAAAGCTGGTACGGGTATTTTTGCAAAACATCCTCAATTTCCAGCTGCTTTGCAACCTGGCGGACACGGACATCAATTTCACCAGGTGCGGTTTTGATGATGGATAGCGCAAGCGCGATATTTTCATAGGCGGTCAGCGTATCCAGCAGGTTAAAGTCCTGGAAAATGAAACCGAGCTGCTCGCGGCGGAACCGGGACAGTTTTTTCTGATTCAGCCTTGTAATATCCATTCCGTTAATGAAGATATGGCCGGCTGTTGCGGAATCAATGGTGGAAATACAGTTCAGCAGGGTAGTTTTTCCGCTTCCGGAAGCGCCCATAATTCCGATGAATTCGCCTTTTGCTACTCCAAAACTGATATCGTCAACCGCTTTTGTAACGTTTCCTTTGTTCCCGTAATATTTTTCGATATGTTCAACCGTTAAAACGTTCTCCATTGCATCTCTCTCCTTTGTTCGATTGTATTAGTATTATAATACAATTTTGCGGTTTGAACCATCGATTCACCTTACGTTTTCCTTACAAATTTGTAAGCTTTTCATTACAGATACATGTTGCTTTTAGGGAACACCAGCGATACCATTGTGCCGGCGCCTTCATTGGACGCAATTGAGATGCCGAGGTTTAATTTATCGCACAGCTTTTTGCAAAGGTACAGGCCGATCCCGGTGGACTTTGCTATCTTCCGCCCATTTTCGCCGGTAAACCCTTTTTCGAAAACACGTCCCAAATCCTTTTTCGGAATACCGATCCCGTTGTCTTCAATTATCAGCGTCACGCTGTTTTCGTTCTGCAAGCCGCAGATTTTCAGGAATGGATTTCCTTTCCGGTATTTGATGGAATTCATCAGGATCTGCCCAATCATGAAGTCCGTCCATTTTACGTCGGTAAACACCGTTTTATCAAGCGCTGATGTTTCCACATGCACTTTGCTCTCAATCAGAAGGACAGAGTATTTTTTCAAGGAAGAATTCACCAGCTCTTTCAACGTCGTCTGCTTGATGACATAATCCTTCTCAACCGAATTGCTGCGGGAATAGAAAAGCGCCTGTTCCACATAATTTTCGATTTTGGACAGTTCCTCATTTAAATTGAGCGTTATTTTATTCCGGTTGTTTTCAATAATCAGTTTGCTGGAGGAAATCGGCGTTTTCACTTCGTGAACCCAGGTTTCGATGTATTCCCGGTATTCGCGGGAAGCAAGACGGTAGCGGGCGATTTCGTCGTTCATCGCCTTATTGGTTGTCTTTTCCACCTCATATAGGAGTTTTCCTTCCAAAAAGGACGGCTCGTCCAATAGCTCCGACAGCAGGTACTTTTTATCCAGCTTCTCCAAATGCTGGAACAGTTCATTATAAAAGGTTTTTTTCTGAAAATATTCCATTCCCAGCGCAGCGGCCTGCCCCAGCAGGAAAAGGCCGGTGATAAACCCGGTCGCGTAAGCGCCAACCCCGAGCATATTCATCAGGACAACCGCAAATAAGGATGAAAGCACAACGAAAAGGACCGAAAAGACCTTATCTTTTAAAAAGTCCACAAAATTCATACCATGTACCCCTGTCCCCGTTTGGTGATTAAGTAATCGTGCACGCCGATTTCCTCAAGCTTCCGGCGTAGGCGGTTAATATTCACCGTAAGCGTGTTGTCGTCCACAAATTCCTCCGACTGCCAAAGGTCATTCATCAGTTCTTCCCGGGAAATGATATGCTCCTTATTCCGCATCAGCAGAAGTAAAATACGGTGCTCATTTTTGGAAAGCTCCACCTCTTTATTTTGGCAGCGGGCAACGCCTTTGGACAAATCAAGCTCTACCCCCCGGTGCGAAAGGACGCTTGGCGGATCGGAATAATAAACGCGCTTCAAAACGGAAGAAATCCGCGCCAGCAGGATTTGGGTATTGTATGGCTTTGTAATGAAATCATCCGCCCCAAGGTTCATACTCATCAGTTCATCCACTTCGCTGTCCCGGCTGGTTACGATAATAATCGGAATTTCACTTTGGCGGCGGATTTCCCGGCAAATATGGTAGCCGTCGTAAACTGGAAGATTAATATCCAGCAAAATAAGCTGCGGATTTTCGCGAATGATGATTTCCGGCATGTGCGCAAAATCATCCGACGAAACACAGGTATATCCGTATTTTTCAAGCAGGCGCTTCAATTCATTCCGGATTTTCACATCATCTTCAACAATAAAAACAGTAGGCATATTTCTCAGCCTCTTCTCTATTTTTCTTTTTCACCAATCAGATAGATCTTGTCCTATATTATAGTTTATCCTTGCAAATCAATCAATCGCCCGTCCGTTTTCTTTCTAACCAAAGGAACTTCTTTACTTTGCGTCGCCGCCATGGTAGGATTATAAGCGGAATTTGGCGAAACCGCTGTGAAATCAGGAGGACAGAAATGAAAAAAATACTGTTTATCACCACCGGGGGCACCATTGCCTCCGAACCAACGGACGAGGGCCTTGCCCCTTCGCTTACCAGCGGAAAATTGGCGGCATTTCTTGGCGGGCTGGCAACCGAATACGACATAACAACAGAAGATCTGTTCCAACTAGACAGTTCGAACATCCAGCCGGAGGAATGGCAGTGCATTGCCCGCACAATTGCCCGCGAATACACAAAGTATGACGGCGTCGTATTAACACATGGTACGGATACAATGGCTTACACCGCTTCGGTACTGTCGTTTATGCTGCGAAATCTGCCTATTCCTGTGGTGATTACCGGTTCCCAGCTTCCCATCCTCCATCCGCTGACGGATGGCGTTGAAAATCTCCGCTGTGCCTTTGCGATGGCCAGCACAGGGGCGCCGGGCGTGTACGTTGCTTTCAATCGCAAGGTGATTTTAGGCGCGCGGGCAGTAAAAGTGCGGACCACCGGATTCGACGCATTTGAAAGCGTCAATTGCCCGTACGCGGCAACCATCGACGCAAACGGGTTGCAGCTAAACAATCCCGTTCTGCCGCAGGTCCAAGGGGACTTCGCTCTGGATGACCGCCTGAGCGACCGCGTCTTTCTGATTAAGCTCACACCGGGTTTGAACCCCGAAATTTTTGATATGCTGTTAAAAATGAATTATAAGGGAATTGTGATTGAAGCCTTCGGCGCGGGCGGCCTGAATTTTGTCCGCCGCGATTTGATTACGAAATTACAAAAAGCCGTGGAATGCGGCATCTCCGTTGTGGTTTGCAGCCAATGCCTGTATGAGCGCAGCGACTTCACGATTTACCAGGCCGGGCAAAAAGCCTTAAGAAGCGGCGTCGTGCAGGGATTTGACATGACAACCGAAGCCGCCGTCACAAAGCTGATGTGGGCGCTTGGGAAAACAGACAAGCCGGAAGAAATCAAGCGTATGTTTACAACAAATTATGTTGGGGAAATCAGCATTCCATAAGCTTCGGACGGAAGAAACTTTCTGAACAGGAAACATAAAAGCAATCTAGAACTACGGATACATAGCAAGCGCTCATCCTTCCAACCGGCGGGATGGGCGTTTTTCAATCCGACAATCCATTTGCGAGACATTTCCTTCGCTCTTTTGCGTACCTTCCTGCCGGCCCTCGTAACATGCCGCTTGCGCAAAAGAATAGATAAATGAAATCAGACATCGGACAACCATATTGAAAAACGATGTCTTTTCGTTTATAATGAACAAAAGACAGAATTAAGGGGATTCACCAATGACGAAAAAAGGGGAAAGCCTTGCTGAAAAAATCGCCGATGATATTCTTGCAATGATCACAATTGATAAAAAATTCTCTCTGGGCGACAAGCTGCCAAATGAAAATGTACTTTCTTCCCAATTAAAGGTGAGCCGCACTACGCTTAGGGAAGCCATCCGCATTTTGGTTGCCCACAATGTGTTGGAGATTCAGCGCGGAAAAGGAACATTCGTAAAAAGGAATCCGTCCCTGAATGATTCGATGAAGCTGGAGGAACTTTCCGGATTCCCTATGGACGTGAAGGATTTATATGAAATGCGTTTGATTTTTGAGCCACAGTCGGCTTATTATGCCGCAAAACGTGCGACCGATAAAGAGCTGGAACGTATTTTATACTACGGAAAGCTGGAAGAGGAACAGATTCTGAAAAAAATGGATCGGACCGAAGTGGATCAGGCATTCCACAAATCCATTGCAAAAGCGACCCACAACGAATTTATGAACCGGCTGATGCCGATCCTGTATCAGGCAATCGGCAAGGGGGTCATTTTATCTTATGCAAATGAGGACATCGTTCAAAATACCCTGCATGACCATCGAATGATTATGGAGTTCCTTGCAAAGCGGGATGCCCTCGGTGCGAAAACAGCCATGGAGCTTCATATTATCCACGCAATGCGCGGCTTCGGAATAGAAAACGAATAACAAATCCCATGCAAAAAGCACGCCCATACTGCTGATAGCGGTATGGGCGTTTTGTTTTCTGCTGTCATTTCCGCCCGCTAGGAAACTTCCCGGGAAGCTTTATTTTCAATTGACATAAGACATCATACAATATATAATTAATTAAACAACTACATAGAGAGAGGTGCTCAAAATGAATAGTGATGCAGTAACCAAAAGCGTACCGCAGCGCGCCCTGTTCCACGCGCTTGGATTAACCGACGAGGAGCTTGAACGGCCTCTGATCGGCATTGTCGGTTCACAAAATGAGATTGTCCCCGGACATATGAATTTGGATAAAATCGTTGAAGCAGTAAAAGCAGGCGTTTCCATGGCGGGCGGAACCCCGATTGTATTTCCGGCCATTGCGGTGTGCGACGGCCTTGCAATGGGGCACCGCGGGATGAAATATTCCCTCATCACAAGGGAGCTGATCGCGGATTCCACCGAAGCAATGGCGATTGCGCACGCCTTTGACGCCCTCGTAATGGTTCCGAACTGCGATAAAAACGTACCCGGCCTTCTCATGGCCGCGGCGCGCCTGAATATCCCCACCATTCTTGTCAGCGGCGGGCCGATGCTCGCGGGCCGCGTTGACGGGCAAAAGACCAGCTTTTCCAGCGTTTCCGAAGCTTCCGGAGCATATCGCGCAGGAAAAATCACCAAGGAAAAACTGCTGGAATATGAAAACAGGGTCTGCCCCACCTGCGGCTCCTGCTCCGGTATGTATACTGCCAACAGTATGAATTGCCTGACAGAAGTCCTGGGCATGGGCTTAAAGGGGAATGGAACCATTCCGGCAGTTTATTCGCAGCGCCTTCAGCTTGCAAAGCACGCGGGCATGAAGATTATGGAGCTGCTGAAAAGGAATATCCGCCCGCGCGACATTATGACCGAGGGCGCGTTCCGCAATGCGCTGACGATTGATATGGCTCTTGGGTGCAGCACAAACAGCATACTCCACCTTCCCGCAATCGCGCATGAATGCGGCATCTCTCTAAACCTGGATATTGCGAACGAAATCAGCGACAAAACGCCGAACCTCTGCCATCTTGCCCCTGCGGGCCACACCTATATGGAAGACCTAAACGAGGCGGGCGGCGTTTACGCCGTAATGCATGAAATTAACAAGCTCGGGCTGCTCCAAACCGACCTGATCACCTGCACCGGCAAAACGGTGGGAGAAAATATTGCAAACTGTATGAATCGCAACCCGGAGATAATCCGCCCGGTTGAAAATCCTTACAGCAAAACAGGCGGCATTGCCGTATTAAGGGGAAATCTGGCTCCCGATTCCTGCGTTGTCAAACGCTCTGCGGTGGCACCAGAGATGCTGAAGCACGAAGGTCCGGCAAGGGTTTTCGACAGCGAAGAAGAAGCCATTGACGCGATTACTTCCGGGAAAATCGTACCCGGCGATGTTGTTGTTATCCGCTACGAAGGACCAAAAGGCGGCCCCGGTATGCGGGAAATGCTGAATCCCACCTCCGCAATCATGGGAGCCGGACTTGGAAGCAGCGTCGCGCTCATTACGGATGGACGTTTCAGCGGCGCAACCCGCGGCGCAGCAATCGGCCATGTCTCCCCCGAGGCAGCGGTCGGCGGGAATATCGCCCTTGTAGAGGAAGGCGATCGCATCCAAATTGATATCATGGCAAATACCATTCACCTTGCCGTCAGCGACGAAGAACTGAAGAAACGCCGCGAAAATTGGAAGCCCAGAAAGCCCAAAATTACGGAGGGCGCTCTGGCAAGATACGCTTCGATGGTTTCTTCCGCGAATAAAGGGGCCATCCTGGAAATAAAATAACCTTTAATTTATCTAAAAAAAGCTTCAGTTGGTTTAAACGAACCAACTGAAGCTTTTTATGTAAAAACAGAATTATTTCGGAAGCTGGCTGAGCATTGTTGCTGTCTCTATAAAGAAGTCCAAAGCTCCATCCCAGTTTCTGCCGATGATGTCTTCATGGTCGATATGTTTTATACCCATGAAGTTCCACTGGCCAATCTTCGGCGTACCGTCGAAATCTTCGATGATATCGGTGGAACCATAGTGCGGACCGCTTTGGGAGATGGTATTGACATAACCGTCATTCGGCCACCATGTTTCATCAATAATGGGGATTTCACGGGAATAATCTTTACGGTGATACGAACCCATGAACGCCGCCTGTGCCGCCCATTGCGCGTTGTAAAGCTTTTTGTCACCCATAAGCAGCGGATCGGCAATCTGGTGGCCCTCGAAAGAAATTGGATTTTTCTTTGTTCCCAAGCATGCCCATGAGAAATAATAGGTATCGGGCTGGGCTTTGACCCATCTATTCTGCACTACTGCACCGTCCGTGCCTAAATCATAAGCACAGTTGTCTTTGCTGTTTGTCCACATACTGCTATTAAGAACCCTGTTCAGGAACTTCTTAAGGCTTTCTCCGGATTTTCTCTTCAACCCGAACTGGTCGAGCTTAATATCGTAGACTTCATTGGCATTTGGAATATTGCCAAGACCGGATCCAACTGCGGCAAGAGCAACAGCGGTAACCTTGTTTGTTCCCTTCACATCGGCAAGAGTGGTTCCGTCATGGGGGCTTGCCATGGTGGTAACGCTGCTAATCCAGTTGTGGCCGCCTGCAAACAATGGGCTTACATTCTCACCGGAAACAGCTCTCTCTTCCGCACTACCTTCGCCAAGAAGCGCCGACAAAAGCCTTACCGTCTGGCCGCCCTGGCTGTGGCCGATCAAATGAACCTTCTGAATATTTCCGTCTTCATCTTCCTGACCCCAATTCGGCAAAAAGCCTTTATAGGTCCTGCCGAATCTGGCGTGGCCGTAACGTTTCGAGTGCGCCTCGCCGTAGTCGACCGTACCACCCTTGATCTGCGCATAAAGCTCACACGCTCTGTCCCAGTTGCTGGAAAGCGGACCTACAGCGGCTGTGTAGGTTGTAAAGCCCCTGTCGTTCAATTCTTCCTGAAAATCGACATTGCCTCCCCAGTAATACTTGGCGTTGAACGCAAGCCTTCCGAAGGCTTCGTCTCTTCCCCAGCCGTTGCAGCCGTGGCAGAGAACAATCGGGTAGTCGTTTTGGCGCGACTCCTTCTTCTGTGCAGCCGCAGCCGCCGACGGCAGGAACACGGACATTGTTAACGCGAACGTTAAAATGAGTGCGCCAAGCTTTTTGAATTTTGACCTCTTCACCATTTCACAATCCTCTTTTCTTTTTTTTGAACATTCTTAGAAGTACATAAAAATAGAGATTCCTGTTTCCGTTTAAAAATCGTTTCCTTAAAGGCAAGGTGTTTTCATCTGCGCTTCCTTTTTTAATTTTTAAAATTCAACAGCAATCCTATGTTTTAGGTAATTCTTGGAAATGTTCTATACAGAATTATAGGTAGGATTTGCCAAAAAGTAAATAAACATTTTACGAATATTGTTTAAACTGTCACACAAACTACTTTGTTTAAAATCTTTTAAAAATTTTGGTGAAAAATATGACCAAAGTCATTGACAGAATGTCCAATCTCCATATTTTTCCTTTGTTTATGGAACTCTGCTGCAAATTTTTTGAATTTATTTTATTTTAAAAAAAGTCCCAATTGGCTATCGAACCAATTGGGTTACAATTTCATCATTTTTTCTTTTCTGCGAAAAGCTTTTATTTAATAAAATCCAATCACCCTGAAAATCACTGCATTTACAACTACGCCGATGAACCCCCAGAAGATTCCTAAAATTGCTCCCGCAAGCACATCCCGGGGATAATGCATCCCCATATACATGCGCGTTGTCCCAACCAGAGCGGCCAGCAAATACAGCACAACCGCAACAAACATATGTCCTTTAAAATACTGCGATAATATGGTGGCCATATAGAACGCCTGACCGGTATGCCCGCTGGGAAAGGACTTTCCTCTTGCGCGTGTGCCAACAACACGGACATTTTCCAGATAGGAAAACGGGCGGGGCCTTTTTATGAAAGATTTGATTCCTTCCACAACCAGCCAAAGCGTCAGCGTTCCGAATACAAACTCATACGCCAGATGCGGATTCACCGCAAAGTAAAGCACCAAAGCGATTACAACGGTTACAATACCGTTGCCAAGTTCCGTCAACGCCATCATGGTACGATCCAGCCAGCGCGGCCGTTTTCCATATCCGTTAAAAAACGTAAAGACATAGGCGTCTATGTTTTGGCCTTCCGTCCATACCAGCGAAACCGCCAGAAGGCAAAAAAACAAGAGCATGGCAAGCAGTACGGAGTGCTCCCGCATGGTAAGCCAGACATGCTTCCAAAAAGTGAGGGGGACAACCGTTACATAAAAAGCGAGCGCCGTAAGGATCACAAGGAGCCAGACGGAAGGGTGCAAACACCGGAGCCGGCAGATCAGCTTCCCGCACTTTTTCACTTTCGGATGGTTGAAAATATCAGTCATTTTTCTTTTGATTCCTCGCTTGCTTATTTTCTTTTTGGAAACGCGGAAGCATCACCGCAAGCGCGCGCCGATTCATTTCGATATGAACCGCCCCGGTCCCCAGCGGAACGCTGTCCGCCATAATCTGCATGGGCGGCATGGTTTCAATATCGACTTTATGAACATGATAATGTTCGATTCTCGGATCTTCCACTTCGCTTATATCCGAACCCTTTAAAGCGCAGCCGAGCAGGTTTATCTTATTCAGGTTGGAAAAGAGAAGGACATCCAGCAGCCCGTCTTTAAAAGCGGCTTTATTCCCTACCCGGTAGTTGCGCCCAACGTGCGGCATATTCGTTACCAGCACAACATGCCCCATCCGGACAATTTCACGCCGGTCATCCATTGACAGCTTGATTTTTGAATGGGTAGAAGAAACCAGCGTTGCAAGGAAGTCCCCCACCCGCTCGAAATGGCCATGCTGAATGTCATCCCCGGCCGAAAACAGGGACGACATCAGTCCGACGGAACAGACTTCCAAAAACGGCATTTTCATATCCCCATAAACCACCATTCCCATATCGATTTTCACCCGTTCCCCCAAGCGAAGGATGGAAATAGCAGACGGTATATCCTGCGGTATATTCAGACTGAGCGCAATATTATTCTGTGTTCCCGTTGGAATAATCCCTAGCGTTGCAGGCAAGCCGGCAATTTCCCTGGCAACCGCGGAAATGGTTCCGTCCCCGCCGCATACAACAAAAAGGTTCACGCCCTGTACAAGGGTTTCCTGAACCATTTTGGCATAATCGCTGTCGGGTTCCGTCAGGTACACCTCGGGAATGAACTTCCATTCCTGCAACATGCTGATAATATTCATTAATTGGACGGGAGAAGCGTTTGCCGAACCCGATGCAGGATTAAAAATCAATTTTGCGCGTCTCCGCCGTTTTCCCCAGTAGTAGATTTCATTCTCCATCTTGACCGCAAAACCTTTCTCACACGCCTTATTCATAACAGGATTATTATGAATAAAAAGGATGGAAAATATGTCTGGCCAGCAGGATTCATGAAAATTCAAAAAAAGGCACCCGCAAAGGTGCCTGTGTATTTAATGCCTCGGATGGGAACGTACCGCCAAAATTGCCTTAATGACCGCGGTTACAACCGCCGCGTTGGTCTGCGCATCCAACCGGGGCGCCGGCTGCCCTTCCATTAGAACCATATAGTGGGGTGAAAGCCGGTTCAGCGCCAGAGCAACCATATCCTTTTTACACCGGTCGCACCGGCAACACTGAAACCGCTTTAATGCTTCCTCCAGCTTTTCCAGCACAACGGCTTCCATCGTGTTCACCAGAACCGTCTGCTGGGTATCCATTAGCGGAATCCCAAGCTCGCGGCGCATCATGGCTCTGTGTGGGCTCGGCGCTTCCTCTTCCTTTGGCAATTTTTCCGCCTGCGTGCTTTTTTCTGAGGACGGCTGCTGAACCTCCTGTTCCTCCTGCAATGAGGCCTTAATGGTTTTGGAACCGGAAGGCATCAGCATTTTATACATTAAATCCTTAT
Organism: Caproiciproducens galactitolivorans; assembly: GCF_029266045.1. Lineage (NCBI taxonomy): Bacteria > Bacillati > Bacillota > Clostridia > Eubacteriales > Acutalibacteraceae > Caproiciproducens > Caproiciproducens galactitolivorans. The sequence continues at coordinate 97,385 of NZ_JAJUFJ010000010.1, forward strand.
CAATATCTTTCTTGGTTTTTGCCATACGATTAGGCCTCCTTTTTCAGAAATTCATCTGTAAAGCTCTGGTAGTCCTTTGCAATATTATTTCTTGGGGAATAATCCAGAATATTCTGCTGAACCGACTGTGCTTCGCTGGCAGCAACGCTGCTCCTTATGTATGTGTCAAAAAGGCGGATATTTAAGTCCTCCGCGATCATCGCGGCCGTACCGCGAATTTCTTTGCACAAATGGGTACGGGGGTTAAATTTCGTAAGCAAAATCCCGGCAATATCCAGATTTGGGTTACAATATTTTTTCACACGTTCGACGGTTTCATATAGCTTACCAATCCCCTGCAGGCTGAAAATATCAGACAGAACGGGCACGATAATCGTATCGGAGGCAGTAAACGCGTTGATCGTAAGTATGCCGAGCGCTGGGGGCGTATCGATCAAAATATAGTCGTAAAGGTCCATAACCGGCTTAAGGGCCTCTTTCAGCAAATATTCTCTTCCTGTATTCGTAAATTCCAATTCAATTCCGCTCAGAAGAATACTGGAGACGATCAGATCGGCCGTATCGGATTTCTGTATGGCAAACTGGGTTTTCACATCGCCTTTCAGAACATCGTAAATGGTCGCGCAGATGTCGGTGTCTACACCTACGCTGAAGCCGAGGTTTCCCTGCGGATCCAAATCAATCATTAGGACGCGGAACCCCCTTTTCTTCAGCCCCGCCGCCAAACTACAGGTAGTGGTTGTTTTCCCTACCCCGCCCTTCTGATTGGATATTGAAATTACGCTGCTCATCTATAAATCCCCCTTGGCAATTTCACAAGCTTATTCCGTCCTTATTATACTATTTTCTACACAATCTTACAATAATTTCATAATTCTGACGGATTCTTTTTTCTGAGTTTGGTGAATTTATCCTATTTTTCAATCTTTAGGAAATTCAAAATAATTTTATAACAGTCCCGTACCTGGGAAAAAACCGGAGGCATTGCAAAAAAGCCGTGAAGCGCATCGGGAATCCGGTGCACCTCCACCGTATTTCCGGCCTCTTTCAGCCTTTTGCCGTAATCCTCCGCCTCGTCCCGCAGGGGATCGTGCTCCGCCGTAATAATGAGCGTGTCCGGCTGATTGCTGAAATCCTTGGATGCCAGCGGGGCAAAATAGGGGTTTTGCAAATCCTTTTCATCCGCCATATACAGCGCCATATAATCGTTGATCCGTTTTGCGGTAAGCAGATATTTTTTATGGCTGCTCCGTACCGAAGCATAGGGGGATTGCTCCGTATGGTCGTGATAGGCACAGGGATAAAGAAGTATCTGACGCGCAGGAAAGAATTCGCCCCGGTCACGAGCCATTAGGGACACCGCAGCAGCCAAATTTCCGCCGGCGCTGTCGCCCATAAGTGTGATCCGATCCGGTTCCGTTTGAAGCAGGGACGGTTCAAGGAATATTTCGCGCGTAACGCGATAGCAGTCCTCCGGCGCCGCTGGGAAACGATATTCCGGCGCCGACCGGTAATCGACCGACACAACGGTATAGCCGGTCATCTCGGCTAAATTGGCGCAGACCCGGTCATAGCTGTCAATAAAACCGGTTATCCACCCGCCCCCGTGAAAAAAGAGGATAATGGATTTGCTTTCACTATCAGAAGGGGTAAAGATCCGCACCGGAATCGCATGATTTTCATAAGCGACAACATGGTCCCACATTTTGTAGGGTGGCTTGCGGTGATGGTTTGCTATCCGGATAATCTTTTTCTGCATCTTATATTGATCCCCAAAATCGACGTCCGTGTAAGAAAGTGCACGCAGCGCAGCCCGCATAAGCCGGTTTACCGCCATTTTATACACGCCTTTCAATGCAAAATCTGAAAGTAGTATATACCGTTTACTTCCTTTTATTGCCGCTGGGCGCTTTTCCCCTCACACAAAAGGACGGAATTACACATTACGGGCACCCCGGCTGTACCGGGGAGTCCGCATGAAAACAGAAAAGGCGGTATGGTTTCCCATGCCGTCTAATCGCAAAAATCATCCTCTTCCGAATAAAATTCGTAGCAATCCTTTCCGCGCCGTTTCGCCTTGTACAGGGCGGCATCCGCCTTTGGATACAACTCCTGATAGGTCTTCCCGTCCTTCGGGAACAGCGCGATTCCGATGCTCCCTGATATTTGATACGATAAATCCTTGCTTGCATGCGTGGTGCGGAAAATCTCGCACATGGCTTTTGCCTTCTGTTCGATCAGATCATCGGCGGAAATATCGCGCAAGAACACAACAAATTCATCCCCGCCGATACGTCCGACAACATCCGACGTTCGGAAAAGCTTCTGGAGCCTGTGGGATATTTCCATAATGACTTCGTCGCCGGTCATATGGCCGAACTGGTCGTTAATCGCTTTGAAGTTATCAATATCAAGCATCATCAGCGCATGCCTTTCAACAGGCGCCGACTCCGCCAGATGGTCTTCAATTTGGGACTGTGTCGCGGTTTTGTTGAAAAGATTGGTCAGTGGGTCGCGTTGGGATTTATCCAGCAGCCGCTGCATCTCCTTTTTTTGCTTATCAATATTGTACGCCTTCCCAACTGCTTTGCTCGGCCTGCCGTACGAATCATAGATAATTTTCGCTTTTATGCGGTGCCAAATAAACTCATTGGACTTTGTTATAAAGCGGACCTCGGTTTCCGAATCCGCATTGCCCATCCGCAATTTGTTTAAATAAGCCTTAAATTCGGGCAAATCCTTATCGCATATACTTTCATTCTGTAAAATATTTTCTAAAAACCCGGAAATGTTCGGGTGCCTTCCGGTTAAAGCGGTAAAGAGCGGAGAAAACTCCATACAGTCGGCCGGAATATCATACTCAAACATAATATCATCGGAAAGGTTTTCCGCTATTTGGTACCGTTCCTGCTCCACTTCCAGTTCTTCCTGCGTCATTTTCAGCGTTGTAATATCCGAAAAGACACATTGATAGAAAACCTGCTGGTTTTGATTCACCGTGCGGGTTCCGCTTAAAGACACCCAAATCACTTTTCCGTCGCGCTGCACCATCCGGAACTCCGCCATAATCGGCCTTTTTTCCGCAATCTGCCTGGATATCATACTGGACAAAAAACGGGCGTCATCCGGATGAACGTTCTCGATGCCTTCATGCTCCTTGGATTTGTATTCTTCCTCCGTATATCCGCAAAGCCTGTAGAATCCCTCGCTGGCATAAACAAGCTTTAGTTTTCCGTCCTCGTACGCATACTGGGCAACGCCGCCCGGAATACTGTTTGCCAGGGTCAGAAGCTGCTTCATGGCGTCATTGGCCTTTTTATGGGCCTGCTTGGATTCCGTAATGTCGATCACAACGGCATAAAACTGCCTTTGCCCGTCCTCGCAGGTAACAATCTGAACACGGTTTAAAAACCAGCGTATTTCTCCCTCTGAAGTGACAATCCGGTATTTTACTTCTGCAAATTTGCTTTGCGTAAATTGCTGGCGAAGGTTGTTCAACGTCTGAACGCGGTCTTCCCCATAGATCATATTGCAGAAGGAATTGTGATACTTTTCTAAAAACTGTTCCCGCGAGTAACCAAACATTTTCAACAGCCCGTCGCTTACAAACTGGAACTCCATATCCTCGCTGTCATTGTATCGGAACGCGCCGCCGGGCAGGTTGGCAATAAAGGTTTCCAGCTCAACCTTTGTGGAGCGCAACTCATCATTCTTATTGCGGATCATCTTTCGGTTCTTTCGATCAGAAAGTACCATATATAAGATGAATAAAAGCATAGCAACTATAAGATGGGCCATAAGAGGAATGGTATAATGCATGATTTTATTGGTTTTGAAGGCTATCTCACTTACGGAAACCGTTTTAAAAATATACCAGTCCTCGATTCCCAACGGCATATAAAAAACGAAATATTCATTTTTATTGGTATAATAGTGGGAATTCCCGGATTTTCCACCGCGCATGTTGGATTTGATAAGATTCAAACCGTTGGAATCTTCAAAGGTTAAATTCGTATTGGAAAAGATATTGCTATTCCGTTTTTCGGGATTGGTTGTGGAGATAATCGTCCCATTCCCAAGAACGATGTTTGTTTCACTAAAATCCTCATTGCCGTTTACGTTGAGAAGCGCGTCGATTTTATTCGCCGGGATAATTGCTTGAACTGCACCTACTGTTTTGCCTGAAAGCCGAACCGGTGCGGCTGCAACGATCATATTCTTCCCGTCCAGTCTGGAATCTTCAACGGGAGCTATCACAATGGAACCGCCCATTACCTTTTTAAAATACGCACGGTCGGCAATTGGAAGGATCCGCCCATCTTGAAAATAGCAGGTGCCATCCGCCTGCACATACGATAGAGAAATTATGGGGTCGGATGAATCCATCTTTTTTAAAAAGCTTTGGATTTCTTCCTTACCGAGGGAATGGTACTGTGCTTCCATCACTTTGGAAAGCCCTCTGACAGAGGCTTCCGCAAATTGCAACTCATTTCTTACAATCAGAGCATCCTGGCCCGCTTCCGACGCTAAATTCTTCTGATTATCTTCAGTAAACGTATTTTTTACTAAAAGGGTATAGTGGCTGAAAGACAGAATTATAACCAAAATAGCTGCGGCCATAACAAGAATTGCGGTTATGGATGTATTAATTCTACTCTTCAACATATATCCCCCCAAGACATAGCGAAAGCCTTCATGCGGGTTTCATCAAATTGTATACAAACTTATAGTACCATATTTTCCCATAAAAAGAAATAATTGAATATAAATTTGCTTAACAAAACTTAAAAGGACTTTATCGCCGTCCCTAAATTATTGTCGATTGTAAAAGAGCGAATACTTTGACGACAGGTAAATAAAACGATCTGGGATGCGCCGTTTTTCTTCGAATACTCGGAAAGGAAACGCAGCCCCTCTTCCGCCCGACCATCATCGTACTGCAGAAAAACATCGTCCAGAAACAAAGGCAGCTTTTCCCCATTCTGCGACAACAGCTCCGCCACAGCCAGCCGCAGCGCCAAATAAGCCTGATCCACCGTACCGCTGCTCAGGTACTGCCATTCATGCGAAACCGCGCTATCCACATCCTGTACATTAATATCGAAATTTCTGGAAATCATTACCTTGTTATATTTTCCGCCGGTAAGTTTTTGGAAAATTTCAGCGGTTTTCTTATTTAAAATTGGCCCGAAGCTTTGCCGGATTTCATTAAACGCTTCCATTATGGTTTTTTGCGCCATGTCAAGGCACGCAAAGGTATCTTCGTTCTCGTCAATCTCGTGTTTTAACCGTTCCATTCCATTTTCCAGCTCACTGACGCTTTTCTGCCCGGCATAGCGGTTTTTTATCTCCGAACTCAACCGGACAATCTCTTCCGAAGCTTTCTGGTACTGTTCCAGGCTTTCCATGCTTTTTTGTTTGAGATTTTCCGCCTCGTCGTCTTCCAGTTTTTCCGGCAGGATTCCGCCATTCAGGCGAAGAATTTCGTTGCGGATTTCTTCCGCTTCCCGCTGTATTTGTTCCAGCGTGCGGCCCTGCATCTCCTCTTTCAAATACTCCAGCTGACTGTTGATTTTTACACGTGCGGTATGAATGGCCTGCAATTCCTCTTTTAACCGTTGAAAGGCATGAACCGCTTCTTCGAAAGTGGATACGGGAATATATTTCCGAATATAGGAAATCAGTCTTTGGATGCCTTGGTTCAAGTCCTCCCTCGCCTGTGCTGCATCCGCTTTGGCCCCTGCCAGGTTTTCCTGTTTTGCCAGCGTTTTCGCCAGCCGGCTTTTCTGCTCGATCTGCCTGTTCTGCAATTCCTCCAGGGTCTCGCAGCCTATTCTCTTTAGCTGGGACTGTATCTGCTTGTCAAGCGCTTGGTCATAGGCAGATTGGGTTTCAAACTGCTCCTGAAGGCTTTGAAGATCAGCAGACGGGGCTTCCTCTTTTCCGGCAAGCGCAGCTTGTTTTTCCTTAACGCTGTTTGTAAGCTCCGTCAACTTTTCACCGGCAAAACGCAGCTTGATTTCAAGCTCCGTTCTTTTTTGCTCCGCAAAGGACAAGTCCTCCAGCGCGCTTTGAAGCCTTTGTTGCACTTCTTCTGCTTTCTCCTGCATCCGCGCGAACTTTTCCTGTAATTCCTTCTGCCTGCTTTCCGCATCGCTCACCGAGCGTTCGGCTGCTTCCACCTCCAAATCCGCCGAACGGCGCACCTGCTCAAGCCCGGCTTTCGCACGCGCCGCTTCTTCTTCATCAATCACCGTAGTGGCAACTTCTTTTTCCTGTTTTCTGCCAAGCGCAGGGACAAGCAAAACTGCCGCGATTCCAGCGCCTGCAAAACAGGCCGGATGAAGAAATACGCCCAACAATATGGATAAAAGAAGGAGAAGCGCCACCGCGGCAAACAGGGGCACATTTCCTTTTCGTCCGACATCCTGCTTCACAAGAACCTGTTTGGGCGTTTGAGCCTGCTTCAGCCTTTCTTCCGCCGCTTCGATTTTTTGGCTGGAAAGCTGCTGCACGGATTTTAAATTGTGCAGAGCAACCTGATATTGCGTATTTATGCTTTCCTGTTCCTGTTTCAGGGAATCCAGCTTTTGCCGGCTCTTTTTCGCTTCCTCTTTCAGCCGGTTTACAGTATCCCGGATTTGTTCATGCTGCGCAGCGGCGTTTCTCAGCGAAGCTTCCTGTCTGGAATTCTCCTCCTTCTGAATCCGGAGCCGTTCCACTTCCTGCTCATATTCGGAGCGCAGCTTCTCTGCCTGCGAAAGCTTCTGTATGGTTTCCTTCAAGGCGCTCAGGGACTTTTGTACCGAAGCCTGTTCCCTGCCCATTTTGATGATACTGCTGATCTGTTCCGGCGGAATTTCAGCTTTCGCTGGAACGGCGACCTCCTCCTCTTCCAGAGCCTGGACATTTCGATCCCTTTCGCTGGCAACCTCTTTCAAAGATTGAATCCGGGCAATCTGTTCCTCGCCCTCGCTTACAAAAACCTCCGGAACAAAAGCGGGGTCCCACTTTGCCAATTGTGTTTCCCTGTTGTCGCAATCCAGAAGCTCTTTCTCAATTTTCTGCTTTTTCTGGACCAATTTTTCAAGGCCTTCAAGCTGCCGCAACTTTTCCTGAAGGCTGTATTGGGATTGATACTGCTGATATTCCTTTTCCAGCACATCCTTCTCTTCCGCCATCTGTATGCGCCGGGCTTCCATCTGCTTTTTTTCTTCCTCTCGCCGCAAAGCCTGTGCGCGTTCGTCCGAAAGGGAATCCAGAAGCTGATACTGTTTATCCAGAATCCCGATTTTCCCGCTTTTGGATTTTAACTGTTCCTTTGCACTTTGCAGGCGGGTGTCCACCTTTTTCTGCGAAACGCTTTCATCCCCCGTTGAAACAAGGTTCAAAAGCTTCTGGGTGATCTCATCGTCCTTATCCGCTCCGGCCATGCTGCCCGCCTGCCCGATAAACACGCTTTTTTCAAACGCAGTATCCCCCATTCCCAAAAACCTCTGCCCAAGGTTGGTACCGCTCGCGATTTTCTCCTTTTCCCCGGTCGTCTGATTCCAAAGGCTGATTTTATCCGTCGCGTTCGACGCGCCGAAAAGGCGCTCCAGCCGGTAAACCGTCCCGCCGCATTCGAATTCAATGGAACCGGACATTTTCGAGCCGTCCCACGGCATATATTTTTTCCGTTTGTTTTTGGTCAGGTCGGAGCTTTTCCCCGCCGAACCGTAAAACATCATTTTAATAAACGCCATAATGGTGCTTTTGCCGTCTTCGTTCTTTCCGTAAATAACCTGAAAGCCGTCCGTAAACGTAAGCTCAAAATCTTTCAGCTTTCCAAAATGGTCAATATGGATTCGCTTAATTTTCATGCAGCGTCACCTCGCTGTCGAACGCTTTTAAGCCGATATAAAGCGCCCGTTTGCAACGGGACGCCTGTTCCTCCGACTTGCATTCGTCTATCTTCTCCAGCATTTTCCGTACAAAAATTCCCTTGAGCGAATTTTCTTTTGCTAATTCGCTCAAGTCCGCCTGTACATGCGTTTTGTCTTTTAATTTGATATAGTAGAACTCTTTCTCAAGGCGCATGGCAATTGCCGCGCAGTCCGGCGTATAGGAAGCATCCAACGCCCCTTTCAGAATCACCTTATACAGATTTTCCGCGCAGCGCGCTCCATACCGCTGCCGCAGGGTGCGCAGAACGATCTCCGCCGCTTCATTATTGCTAACCGCCCCGCTAATGTCCACCGGCTCCTCAAGGTTCATCCGCCTGCAGACGGGAAGAAACGAAAGATCCACCCCGCCCTTATAGACCGTACCAATATAAACGCCCTTTTCGCCCAGCTCATCAAAGCCTCTTCCCTCCGGACAGCCACAGTAAGCGTATGCGGTTGCCCCGCTTTTCAGGATTTCGGTGCGCTTATGAATATGACCGAGAGCAAGATAGTCAAAGCCGCTGAAACGGATTTGTACGGGTGAAACCGGGTTGTAGTTGCTTGTCTGATTTTCCGCAACCAAATCCCCATGCATCACGCAGATTTGAATGGTGTCGTCCTCGGAAATGCTTCTTTCCGGCAGAAGCGTTTCCGTTACATACGTTCCCGTAAATGCGGTTCCCCACACGCGCACGCCCTTTTCCGGCAAGTCAAAGGAAGTGAGGCCCGCCTGATAAATATGTACATTCTCCGGCCAGTCCTCTTCAAAATAAGGGGAATCCGCCGAAAGATAATCATGGTTCCCGGGGGCAATGGCAACGATGGTATCCGGAATTTCGGAAAGGGACTTTTGGACGGAATGAATCACGCCGATATCCACCCCCGAGCTTTCAAACAGGTCGCCGGCTATTAAAAGCAGCTCCACCTTCTCCTCCCTGCAAAGGGAAACAATGCGGTCAAAGGTCAGCAACATTTCTTCACGGCGCTGCCTTGCGGCGTTTCCGATCGACGTAAGCTCCGCGCCCAAATGCAAATCCGCGCAATGAAGGATTTTGATTTGATTCATATTTTCACCATTCCCGTTACATCCAACTATAAATTCTATTATATCAACACATAGGAGGTAAATCAAATGAAAGAAGGCTTCGGATGCCCATGTTCCGAATTTGAATTTTAAGTAGAACCATGCTAGAGTCTGTTAACACTATTGCATTAAAGTATAAAATATAGTATAATAATTATATGGAAATAACAAAAGAACAATTTGATCGAATTGCCTCATATCTTCCGCGGCAACGTGGAAATGTGAGTATGAGCAATCTTCAAT